>JBDTOS010000238.1:0-4716 GCA_039933095.1 Dokdonella sp. | reverse complement strand
ATTCCGCATCTTCGGCGCCAGCGACGAACGCTTCCATGTGCGCGGCGGCAACGATCAAATCGTGCACGGTCTCGCAGCGAAACTCGACGACGCGATTCACACCAGCAGCGCGCTCGAAGCGCTTGACCGACGTGCGGACGGAACCTACACGCTGAGTTTCAAGCGTGGCAGCGGTGCGTTCGAGGTTCGCGCACACCGCGTCGTGCTCGCGATGCCGTTCACGACCTTGCGCAATGTGCGTCTCGATCTGGACCTTCCGCCGGCCAAGCGTCGCGCGATTGCCGAACTCGGTTACGGCACCAACGCGAAACTCATGATTGGTTTCAACGAACGTATCTGGCGCACGCGCCACGCCAGCGGCGGAGCGACGTACACCGATCTGCCGCTACAGACGACCTGGGAAACCAGTCGCATGCAACCCGGCAAACCCGGCATCCTGACCAATTTCGTCGGCGGCAAGCACGGCCTCGAAATCGGTCGTGGTACAGCAAAGCAACAAGCCGATACAACGGCGCGGCAACTCGACGCGGTCTATCCAGGAATCTCGGCAGCACGTGAAGGTGCACGCGAAGCGCGTTTCCATTGGCCAACGCATCCGTGGACGCTCGGCAGCTATGCCTGCTTCACGCCGGGTCAATGGACGACGTTACGTGGCGCGATCAGCGAGCGTGTCGGTAACTTGCACTTCGCTGGCGAACACTGTGCGTTCGACAATCAGGGTTTCATGGAAGGCGGAGTCGAAACCGGCGAGTGGGCGGCGCAGGCTATCCTTGAGAATCGCGGTGTGCGTGCAGCCGCCTGATTGTCTTCAGGGACAACTGGTATTCCGGCAGGGGCAGGTTTTCCGCGGGGAACCTGCGCGAGGCACGGGGACTTATTGGAAGCCGTTGGCGAAAATGCGCTCGATTGCACCGACTTCGACCGCACCGACATCGCAACCCGCGCCTGCCGGACGCAGATAGCGGCGCTGATCGAGGGCAAGGCATTGGCCTTGGCTTGCGGCATCCACCGCAACGCTGGCCGGGGACGGTTCGTAGGTCGGCGTCGGTCCGCCGTGATCACCCAAGGAGCCGCGTGCGAGATTGGTGCTGCTGACATCGATCTGGTTGGTGGCTGCGCTGAGTCCGCAGCTGTGTCCGGGACTTTCGATATTGCCAACCGCAGTGTGCAGAGCACCGGAGTCGAAACTGCAGGAACCAGCGAGGATGCTGTTGGAGATGTCGACGACGACCGCGCCGGTACCACCGTAACCCGCAATTCCATTGCCCTGGATTCCGAACACAGTGATGGTCGGCGGCACGATCGTCACATGCTGCACATCCACATGGAGGCCGCTGCCGTTGCGATAGCCGATCGCCGCGCCGCGCGCGCCGGCCTGCGCCGCTTCTGCGGCAAATGTATTGCCCGAGAACGTGCTGTTCTCGATATGCATCGTCACCGACTCCTCAACGACGACCGCACCACCAGCATTGCCGTTTACGCTATTGCCCACGAAGCTGGTGCCGCTAATGAACCACGTCGATTGGCCGTTGGCGAAGATCGCACGGATCGGGTTGGAATCGAGCACGCTGTCCGTGATCAACACGTCCGTGCTGTTCTCGTAATTCAGGACGCCGCCGAAGCGGATCGGCGCGGCGTTGTCGGTGTAGATCAGGCGATGCAGATGGACGCTGGCTAACGGGTCCTCCACATCATGCAGCCCCAGCGTCGTATGGGTAATCGTGCTGTCCTCGATTTCGATGCTCGCGGCGTGGTTGAGGACGATTCCACTGAACATGCCGCCGGGATCGAGCGCACCATCCATCAAGCTACCGCTGAGCAGCACCGCAGGTCCCGGCACACTCGTCGAGGTCGTGCTGAGATAAGTCAGCTGGCTGTCGATGATCGAACAGGTGCCAGCAGTCTGTGCGCAGCCTACGAGCTGGCGCAAATCACTGTTGCGGATTTGCAGGTCGCTGGAGGTTCCGTATACCACCACAGAACCACCCCCAGCTGGAGTGGCAACATCGTCGAGAAGCAAGGTTCCATTGTTGCCGATCCTCACGACCGGGCTTGCGCTGGTCTGCATGCTCAGCCGGCGCAGGTCGAGCGACAGATCGTGCCCGTCGAACAGGATCGCATCCGTCGTAACATGTGTCACTGATGCACCTGCCCCTTGCACAATCAGCTTCTGGTGCAAGGGCAGTTCGCCCTGTGTCAGGTTGTAGTTGCCGCCCGCCAGCACGATGACATCGATCGGGCCGAGCGCGTCGTTCGCGTCCGCAGCCAGCGCCGCCTCGCGCAGCGAGCAATCGCCCGGCGCACAGGGATCCGGCGCTGGATCGTCAAAACGCGTGACCGTGAACGTATCGGCGCGAGCCGCGCCGGTACAGCCGAGCGCGAACAGCAGGAACATCGACAGGATTTTCATGCGCCGGTTGCCTTGAGGACAGGGCACTACGGCCCCGCGTACCAATGTCCACGTGAAACGGGAGCGATGGGGGCCACACCGGCGGTTCCGGTCGCGGTCGCAGTGGGCATATCGCAGGGATCGACGCCGAGTAGCAGGTCTCGCACGTCGAAACCCTCGATGATGTTGGACGCGAATCACTCGCGCTGACCGCGCCTATTCAAGCCAGGGATCGCGCATCGGTTCGAGCTTGGCCGGATCGGTACTCGCCGCAACGAGAGTTATTTGGGCTTCGAGTTGCTGCCGGATCAACGCATCGAGTGGCACTTTCTTCTGATCGAGCAAACGTCGATAGGCCTCGATCGCGTGCTCGCCGTCGCCAAGCCGAAGATAGGCATTGCCAAGTTCGACGCCACTGTCGATCTTCTGCGGCATCAGTGCAACAACTTCTTCAAGTTTTCGCGCGACCAAGGCCCAATCACGACCGTTCTCCTTGTAGATGTATTCCATGATCTTGCCGGACAGTCCACCGGCACGCGTCTGTGGACGAATCTGCGTGCCTTTCCAGATACCGATATAGCCAAAGCGTGCAACCAGTTTGAGGTCGCGGAACACATCACGCGGATCCCAATCCCAGGACTCCTTCGGCAAGGTATAGGTCATCGGATATACGAAATATCCGTCGTAGCGGCCTTCGACATTGCTGTCATCAAGACTCTCGACGCGACGGTGAAAATTGATTTTGGCTGCGCGAACCTGTTCCTCGATCATCCAGTAATCGGAGTAGAGCGGAAGTCCGCTCGGGCGAATGACACGATCATGGAACGCGCGGATCTCGGCGAAACGCTGGCCAAGATCAAGCCCTTCGTTTTCGAAGTAGCGATAGGCCTCGGCGCTGCCGCCGACGAGTTCGTTGTGATATTCCCACAAGCGCGGCTCGCGGATCGTCATCGCGAATGCTGCAAAGAAAAGCGCCGCGACAACAACGGCAATCGACCGCGATCGACGCCGCCATGCTTGGGCGATGGCGCTGCCAGCAAGAATCGAGGCGCCCGCGAGTAGCGGCGTGGCATGGCGTACACCACCCCAAACGCCCCCCGAACCGATCAGCGCTAGCAGCTGGACGACGCAGGTGCCGAGCAGAATCCACAGTGTCCACCGCGCGCTGCCAGAAATCCTTGCCCGCCACAACAGCGCAACGCCGAGTAAGCCAAGCACCAACAGTGCTAGTGGTAACTTGGAAATGACGATCGCCGGCCAAGCGAACCACGGTGCGTTACCGAAGTATTGGGTTCCCCAGATGGTGTGTTCGCTGATCCCTCGCGCCTCAAGACCCGTGCGTACGGTATCAGCAAGTCCCCACAAGTAAGCCCGCGGCAACAGATGCCATTGGTCGGCAAAAGCGATGCCGGCACCCCAAAAAGGAATCCGCAACTCTGCAATCTTGTCCGGCATGGCGCGGTTGAATGCGTCGCTGCCATCCACCGCCGCGTGGAAATGAAACCCGTACAGTGCCCACAACACCGCGACCGCCAACGCAGCGACGCAACCGAGCTTACCGATGCGAATCAGCATGCCACGCAAGCGCTGCGCTCGCGGGGTTTCGGCTTCGCCGTCGTCGCGCCGACGCCAGCCGACTATGCATGCGCACAGCAAGACTGCGAAAAGACCGACCAAGCCTGCCAGCGCGGAATGCTTTGCGCCGAGCGCGAGTCCGACCGCGATACCGCATCCAACCACCCAGCGCCATTGCCAGGTAGATGCCAGCAAACCTGCCGCAACGACCGCGATCGTCAAGGTCAACGCCAATGGCAGGTCAGTCATCACGACCGGCAAATGCGCGCCAACCGTCGGCTCGATCGCGAGGAACGCCAATGTGCCTGCAGCCCAGAACCAGCCACAGGCGCGCCACAACAAGAGTCCCAATACGAAGATCGACATGCCGTTCAACGACCACATTGCCACACGCGAATAGCGCTGCGCTTTCGCCGCGTCGTTATCCTTGAACATCGTCTGCTCGACCCATGCGCGTTCCTGCGCCTTCTCGCTCAGCGCGGCCGCTGGACGCAATTTGAAATCGGCCGGCATTGCCGCTCCGACCCACAGCTTGACCAGTGGTGGGTGCTCGGGATTGAGATGGAAATCGCCGCTGCGCGCATAACTGGTGCCGGCGACGATATGCCAGGGCTCATCAACCGTGAAACTGTCCAGGCGCGTACCGATCGACGAGCGCAGCACGCCCAAGCCTACGAGAAGAAACAGTAGCGCCACCTTGCCGACCGTGCGCCAAGACAATCCGAACGCCGCAGTTTTGCTCATGAGTTCAC
>JBDTOS010000237.1:0-4724 GCA_039933095.1 Dokdonella sp. | reverse complement strand
TAGTTCATCTTCACTTCGGCGTGGATGCGGCCCTCGAAGTTTCGGTTGCCCGACAATACGGCGGCCACCGCCAGATCGTTCTTGGCAATGCCCTCCGATACTGCGGTCAGCAACGGACCCGAGTTGCCGATACAGGTGGTGCAGCCATAGCCGACCAGGTAGAAACCCAGCTTCTCCAAATCGTCCAGCAAGCCGGCCTTGTTCAAGTAGTCGGTGACGACAAGCGAACCCGGCGCCAGCGATGTCTTCACCCAGGGTTTGCTGGTCAGGCCTTTGGCCAGCGCGTTTCGCGCAACCAGGCCGGCACCCAGCATCACCGCAGGGTTGGAAGTGTTGGTGCACGATGTGATCGCCGCAATGACCAGCGAGCCGTCCGTGAGGTGGATGTCCTGGTCGTCGATGCGGATCTTGGAGATGGGCTTCGCGGCCAGGCGCTCGGCTTGCCGCTGATCGCCGCCTTCGGCTTCCATTTCCTTGATTTCTTTCCTGGTCCTGCCGTTGCGCGAGGCTGTCATGCCGATCACTTCCTTGCGGAAATTGGCCTGCATGTCGCTCAGCAGCACGCGATCCTGCGGCCGCTTGGGACCGGCCAGCGACGGCATCACCGTACCCATGTCCAGTTCCAGCTCGGATGAATATTCTGCATGAGGCGAATCAGGCGAGTGCCAAAGGCCCTGGGCTTTGGCGTAGGCTTCAACCAGCGCGATCTGCGCGTCGTCGCGCCCGGACAGGTGCAGGTATTTCAGGGACTCGGCGTCGACCGGGAAGATGCCGCAGGTGGCGCCGTACTCGGGCGCCATGTTCGCGATGGTCGCGCGATCGGCCAGCGGCAGATGCTGGAGGCCGTTCCCGAAGAACTCGACGAACTTGCCGACCACTCCGTGCGCACGCAGCATTTCGGTGACGGTCAGTACCAGATCGGTGCCGGTAGCGCCTTCGGGTAACTTACCGGTGAGCTTGAAGCCGACGACTTGCGGAATCAGCATTGACGAAGGCTGTCCCAGCATCGCCGCCTCGGCCTCGATGCCGCCAACGCCCCAGCCGAGCACGCCCAAGCCGTTGATCATGGTGGTGTGCGAGTCGGTGCCGAACACGGTGTCGGGGAAGGCCATCAATGTGCCATCCACTTCGCGTTCCATCACCACCCGCGCCAGATGCTCCAGATTGACCTGGTGCACGATGCCGGTGCTGGGCGGCACAACCTTGAAATCTTCCAGCGCTTTCTGGCCCCAGCGCAGGAAGCTGTAGCGCTCCTTGTTGCGCTCGAATTCAATCTTGGCGTTGATATCCAACGCTTCAGCGCGGCCGTAGGCGTCGACTTGCACCGAATGGTCGATCACCAGTTCGGAAGGAATCTGCGGATTGATCTGCCTAGCCTCACCACCGAGCTTGACGACCGCGTCGCGCATCGCCGCGAGGTCGACCACGCAGGGCACGCCGGTGAAGTCCTGTAGCAGTACGCGTGCGGGCATGAATGCAATTTCGGTGTCTGGCTCCGCCTTTGAGTCCCATTTGGCTACCGCTTCGATGTGTTCCTTGCCGACTGTGATCCCGCCGTCCTCGTTGCGCAGCAGATTCTCGAGCAGAATCTTCATCGAATACGGCAGGCGCGTGAGATCGAACTGCTCGCCGAGTTTCGCCAGACTCGCGATCTGATAGCGCTTGCCGTTGACCTCAAGATGGTCGTGGGTCGAGAAGGAATCTGCCATGGCGTTCTCCTGAATGTCGTTATGCAAGGTGGCGAATCTGGTAACCAAGTGGCGACGCGAAGCGAGCGTTGCGCGCTCTGCAAGAATTGAATGGTGAGATGGCAACGAACGAGCTCCGCAGAAAATGCAGATCGTCCGGTTCGGGCCAGGTCACGACCGATCCAATTCGGTCAGCGACGCGTTTCACTTGAGCGCGCAATTATCGCCGATTGGCGCGACCGATGCGAACCGTAACGATGCTTGCGACGAATTGGTCAGCAGGGATTTGGTCAGCCCCGATCGAGCGTGCAGCGGGTCAGTAGTCCACGCGCGAGCAGGCTGTATTCGCGACGCCGCAACAACATCCGCCACTGGCTACCGCCAACTTGTCGCCAGAGGACTGCCGCGCGCACGGCGGCGAGCAACAGAGCACGAATTTTTGCCACCCGCACCTGATCGTGCAGATACTCGGGATCGCCGTGTACGGTTATACGCGGGCGCAGCTGCGACAGGGTTTCACCGTACAGAGTAGCTAGCCGATCGATCGTGTTCGCGCTGTTGATGCCGAAATGATCGACCTGGCGCTGGGCAGCCTCAATGCCCTCGCGCAGGGTGGTAAGCATATCGTTTCGTCGCGCCAGGCGTTTCTGCAGGCGTACGACCGCGACTACCAGTTGGGTCAGCATCAGATCGCGCTGCTTCGTGCCGTCGAGTTGGTCGACGAGCACGCCAAGGCCGGGACGCAGATTGGC
Source organism: Dokdonella sp. (assembly GCA_039933095.1). Lineage (GTDB taxonomy): Bacteria > Pseudomonadota > Gammaproteobacteria > Xanthomonadales > Rhodanobacteraceae > Dokdonella. The sequence goes on along the minus strand of JBDTOS010000237.1, from coordinate 2,284 downwards.
AAGTCCGCCGAATACATCGACCGGGCTGTCCGCATCGATACGAAAGATGCTGGCCAGCGAGGTCTCGAGCGCAGCCGAGTCTTCGATGCGCCCGGTGTTGGCCATCTCGCGCACGAGGTTGCAGGCCTGAAACACACCGGCCAGGGCAATGACTCGTGACTCACGCATCGATCCAGCCTCCCAACGGCGCATCGCCGTAGTCGATGATAGCGCCGCCGAGGCAGACGTCACCGTCGTAGAACACCACCGATTGCCCCGGTGTCACCGCTCGTTGTGGTTGTGCAAAGTCTACCTGGCAAGTATCACCCTCGATTTTCACGCTGCATTCCTGATCGGATTGGCGATAGCGGATTTTCGCCGTGCAGGAAAATTCCCGCGCGGGTGCTGTGCCGGAAATCCATGTCGTTTGACTCGCGCGCAATCGGCGCGCCAGCAACCAGTGCGATTCGGCACCCTGCGCCGCGTAGACGACATTGGCGGTGACATTCTTGCCGATCACGTACCAGGCGCTGCCATCGCTGCCGCCTTGACCGCCAATGCCGAGGCCGGCGCGCTGGCCGAGTGTGTAAAATATTGAACCATCGTGGGTCCCAATACGCTTTCCATCCGGGTTGAGGATATCTCCCGATTGCGCAGGCAGATAGCTGGCGAGAAATTCACGAAAATTGCGCTCGCCGATGAAACAGATACCGGTCGAATCCTTCTTGTCGTGGGTCGCAAGGTGCGCCTCGCGCGCGATGTCGCGAACCTGTGCTTTTGGCAGGTCCCCGACAGGGAACTCTGTCACAGCCAACTGTTCGTGACGGAGGGCATGCAGGAAATAGCTTTGATCCTTGCTTCCGTCGTGACCGCGCAGCAGTCGCGGCAACGCCCCACTGCGATCGATGCGCGCGTAGTGGCCGGTCGCGATGCGCTCGCAGCCGAGTTCGCGCGCATGATCGAGAAAGGTCTTGAATTTGATTTCGCGGTTGCACAAGACATCGGGATTCGGCGTGCGGCCTGCCTTGTACTCCGCGAGAAAATGTACGAATACCTGATCCCAGTACTCGGCCGAGAAGTTGCGTGCGTGGAATGCGATTCCAAGTTGCGCACAAACACCAAGCGCATCCTTGCGATCGGCTTCGGCATGGCAAGGCCCGTCGCGATCGTCTTCTTCCCAGTTGGTCATGAACAGACCGGCGATATCGCGACCGGCGCGTTGCAGCAGCAATGCCGCGACCGACGAATCGACACCGCCGGACATGCCGACCATGATGCATGGAGCCGCCATCAACCGAAGTCGGGAGTCGTCGGCAGATGGCGAATCGCGTCGAGCGGAAAGCGCTTTCCGCTCAGCCAGTCGTCAACGCTGCCGAGCACCATCGGGCTGCGCAGACGTTCGCTCGCCGCATGAATTTCGTCGCGACCGAGCCAGAGCGCTCGCACGATGCCGGCGTCGAGAACGTACTCGGGATGATGACGAACCGCTAATCCGGCAAATGTGAAGCGCACAAACTGATCGCTGGAGATGCCGCTGCTCCATTGCTGGATGCCGAGCAGGCTGTCGAGTTCGATATTCCAGCCAGTTTCCTCCAAGGTTTCGCGAACTGCTGCGGCTTGCAGCGATTCGTCAGGATCGAGGTGGCCGGCTGGCTGATTCAGCACGAGCTGACCGCGCACCATTTCCTCGACCAGCAGGAAGCGACCATCGCGCTCGATGACAGTTGCGACAGTCACATGCGGGCGCCAGATTTCCTGTTCGGAGGCGCTGGATTCGGATGGAACCATTGTTCTTGTTTCTATCTCAATAGACTGCACAGTCTAGCCCACTGATCGCGGGAGCTTGAACCAACACAATTGCCCCGCATCTGAGGGCTATACTCATTGCGACGAACACCAATACAGGTTCCATGGCACACGAAACAGACAACGATCGCGCCCGACCGGGTCACGAACATGGAGTCGCCGTCGAGGAAGCACGGCCGGAGGTAGCGCGTCCGCCGTTATTTCAGGTGATGCTGCTCAACGACGACTACACGCCGATGGATTTCGTCGTGATCGTGCTGGAGACGTTTTTCAATTTGAACCGCGAACGTGCGACCCAGGTCATGTTGCATGTGCATACCCGCGGCCGCGGCGTTTGCGGCGTTTTCACTCGCGAAGTGGCGGAAACGAAGGTGACCCAGGTCAACGAATTTTCGCGCGTGCATCAGCATCCTCTGCTGTGCTCTATGGAAAAGGTCTGAGCGACCCCAGATAGCGACTGTCCTACCGGAATAACGAACATGTTCAGCAAAGATCTCGA
>JBDTOS010000236.1:0-4749 GCA_039933095.1 Dokdonella sp. | reverse complement strand
GTGTTTCATCGCAAGCCGACTGCGCACAGATAGTGCGACGCGTCAGAACAGAGTCCGACTGTCTCCGTCGCTAATATCAAAGGTTGGATTGCCGCACTGCTCTGCCGTCATAGACTATCTCACGGCAGCAAGGACAGCCGGTTGCGCTGAACAAGTCGCCGGCCCCATACCGCTGCGCGAAGTATTTGTCTCCAAGCGTTAGTCAGTGGATTCTTACGTTCCCAATTGGCCAATAGCCAACCGCACCCATCGGCACCTCGATCGTCGTTGCAGGCGCACTGCTCGGTCGAATCGAAAACTTCGCTGTCCCGGTCTGTTCCCAGTACGAGTAGTCATCAATACCGTCACCGTCGTAGTCGCCGTTGAGCGGTAAATCGGCTATCGACGACACCACGACGAACGTAACCGGCGGCTGCTCGATACCGGTTCCACTGTCGCGAGTTGACCACTGCAACATGCCGCTTCCAAAGTGATACGTCGTGATGTCGTCGACGTAGTTGCCACTAAAGTTGCCATCATCGACCCCGTCGCTGACCAGCCCATGCGTAAACATGTTGAACAAGACCCCGTTCAACCCGTCGAACAAACGATAATTTGCCACGCCGCCACCTGCATCTTCCTGTATTCCGATGTCGGCGGCACCGTCGCCGTTGTAGTCGCCGCTGTTCGGGTAAGCGCCGGAGGCACCGGTAATGTAATCGCGATCAACGCCGCTGGCATTCAGTTTGATCAACGTGTGCGATGGAAGTCCGGTCGAGGCGCCGGCACGATATACCGCGAAATCCGTGAGTCCGTCCCCATCGAAATCATCGACGATCGACGGGTCGTCACCAGTTTGTCCGAATACCTGCGTGCGCAGCAGCGACGGATGACTCGACGGGCGAATGATGAACTGGCTTGGCGATCCCGCTCGCCAAACCGCCGCATCGGCGAGTCCATCACCATCCCAGTCGCCTTGCAGGAAGAATCGGACGTTGTCGTGGAAGTCACCAAAGATAAAGCTCGTTTCCACTCCGCCGGCGGGAGAATCGTTGTCCTTGATGACCCATGTAACGGTGCTCGTCATCCCACTGTCGGTGTTGTGCACCAGAACATAGCTGGTCCTGCCGGTGCCGGTGAAGTCCAACCGCGCAAGCTTGCAGGTGCCGCGCGAAGCGATCTCGAAGCCGTTACGCAGGATGCCATCGGCCTGGGGCAGCAGGCTAAGCGTTGCGGCGCTGACCGTTCCGATGTCGGCATTTGCCACGTCGGCGATGTTCAGTGTCCAGACGCCGCTGGCATTGGTCGACGACAGACCCGCGAACGCGCCCGCCAGCGAGGTGAAGCAACCACCATGGTCGTTGGTGCCACCCCCAACCAATCCGGCGGCGCCGGTGCTAGTGCGGTAATTCCCGGTGGGGATATTGTCCAAGTCACCCAATGGCACGACGGTTGCCCAGAGGTCCGCTCCGAAATCGCTGAAAGTGTAGATACCCAGCAGATTGGCGCTGCCATTGTTCGGGGCGGTTGTTCTGCGACTCACCTGACTCATGATCACCAGCTGCGCGATCCCGCTGGGTGACCTCAGGGTCATCTTGAGGTCACGGATGAACGTGTGATTGATATTCAACGTCAGCTTCACATCGCCAACCGGCTGATTGAACGAAGATGTATTGAAGAGGATGTTGATGCCGGCCGGATTGTTGTCGGGGATAGCACCTAAGCCCGCACCGGCGAAATCTACGGCCAGTGCAATGGGTGGGGCCGATAACAAGGCAGCAAAGACAACGCAACGCAACGAGCGATACGACATGGGAATCTCCACGGGCACGAGGATCAGGTAGTCGCAAATTTCAGGCGTTTAGGTTGACGATCGGATTACGCTGCGTTGAAACACAGGTTGAGTCGAACAGACACTCGTCGAGGCGGGAATGTACTCCCTGACCAGGCCAAAGTCCTACTCAGGTTGCGGCATTGATCGATGGCGCTTCTGAGCTTCCGCGAACGCAGTGAGCTGCGCAGGCGTAGCCTCGGCTTGGTATTTGGACTTCCAATTAACGAACGGCTCGCCGTAGATGATCTCGCGCGCCTGTTCGCGCGATATTGATTGATCTTGCGCCTGCGCCGCCTCCTGGTACCAGTCGGCAAGACAGTTGCGGCAAAATCCGGCGGTAATCATTAGATCGATGTTCTGCACGTCAGTGCGCCGACCGAGATGGTCGACGAGCCGACGGAATACAGCAGCTTGCAGTTCAGTCGTGTTGGCGTTGGTCATGAGCAATCTCCTTCAACTTTGTGTCGGCAAAGTTTGAGGCATTTCGCTTGCGCGTGGATAATGCATCGTTTGGGTAAGGCACAGGCGTTCGATGCGAGCGGATATTCATACGCGACGTACCTTCACGATCAGGGGCAGCCAGTGACCGCACGCATACTCGACGGTAAACGCATAGCGGGCGAGGTGCTTGATCGCCTCGCGTTGCGCGTCGATGCGCGGCTTGCGGCAGGAAAATCTCGTCCGGGGCTTGCTGTTGTGCTGGTTGGTGATGACCCGGCGTCGGCGGCCTATGTGCGCAACAAGCGCCGCGCCTGCCAGCGTGTGGGTTTTCTTGCGCGCGATTTCGATCTGGCCGACAGCACGTCGGAAGCCGACTTGTTCGCGCTGATCGACCGCCTCAACGCCGATCCCGATATCCACGGCATCCTGGTGCAGCTGCCTCTGCCGGCGCATGTCGATACGATCGCGTTGATCAATCGCATCGATCCACGAAAGGATGTCGACGGCTTTCACCCGGAGAATGTCGGGCGTCTTGCCCAGCGTCAGCGCGGCTTGCGACCCTGCACGCCGAAGGGCGTAATGACCCTGCTGGCGCATACCGACGCGCCGGTGCGCGGGCAGCATATGGTCATCGTCGGTGTCTCCAATCACGTCGGGCGTCCGCTTACGCTGGAAGCATTGTTGGCAGGCTGCACGACGACGGTGTGCCACAAGTTCACGGTTGATCTCGAAAATTTTGTACGCCAAGGCGACATCGTCGTCGTCGCGGTCGGCAAGGCCGGTCTGATCAAGGGTTCCTGGATCAAGCCGGGCGCGGTCGTCATCGATGTCGGTATCAATCGCCTCGACGACGGTCGCTTGACCGGCGATGTGGAATTCGACGCCGCGAGCGAGCGAGCCTCCTGGATTACACCGGTGCCGGGCGGGGTAGGGCCGATGACCGTTGCGACCTTGATGGAAAACACGCTTGAAGCAGCAGAATTGCTGGACGGCTGACGCAATGGCGACTGACGCAATGAGGACTGACGCACTGACGACCGCCGGAATGCTCGACGCCCCGCCGCGCCGCACACGGGCGCACGTCATGACCGCAACCCGCGCGCTGCTGGTCTGCGTCATGGTTCTCGCCGCTGGCTGCGCAAGCGTGATCAGTCGGGCCAGCCAGAAATTTGCCGACAATCTCACTGCAGGAATCCTTGGCCAGGACGATATCGAACTGGCGCGTCAGGGCATTCCGGCCTATCTGCTGCTGATCGATGGGCTGATCGACGGCGATCCGCAAAACGCCGGCATGTTGCTGGCAGGCGCACATTTGTATGGCGCGTATGCGGGAGGATTTATTGTCGACCCGACGCGTGCGCGGACGGTTGCGGAGCGTGGATTCGGCTACGCACGCGGGGCGGCCTGCATCCGCGACAAGAATCTCTGTCGCGATCTGGATGGACCCTTTGACGCACTGGTGAAATCCATTGCGCAGGCGCGCGATGCGCCGCTGCTGTTCACGCTTGCCAGTTGCTGGGCGACGAGGATTCAGAGCAACAGCGGCGATTGGGGTGCGATCGCCGATATCCCGAAAGTGCAGGCGCTGCTGGAACGCGTCGTCGCGCTTGATCCGAACTACGCCCACGGCGACCCGTATCTTTATCTGGGCGTGCTCGATACGCTGCGACCCGCTTCGCTGGGCGGTGAACCGGAGAAAGGCAAGGCCGCTTTCGAGAAGGCCCTTGCATTGTCCGCTGGCAACAACCAGATGGTGCGCGTGCTCTATGCGGAGAAATACGCGCGTCTGGTGTTTGATCAACCACTGCACGATCGTCTGTTGAACGAGGCGATCAAGGCTGATCCGCATGTTCCCGGCATGACCCTGATCAATGTACTGGCGCAGCAACGCGCCAAGGTGTTGCTCGCTTCCGGCAAGGATTATTTTTGAGGTGATGAGAATGCGTAAATTCGAAAACTTCATCGCCGCACTGGCTCTCGCCGGATTTGCGATGCCTGCTGCCGCGACAACGATCAAGATTGCGACGCTGGCCCCGGACGGAACGGCGTGGATGCGCGAGATGCGCGCCAGTGCCGACACCGTCAAGCAGCACACTGACGGGCGCGTCGAAGTCAGGTTCTATCCCGGCGGCGTGATGGGTGATGCGCAGACCGTGTTGCGCAAGATCAAGGTCGGTCAATTGCAGGGCGGGGCGTTTACGGGTGGCGAATTTTCCGAAGTCGATACGGAATCTCAGGTCTACAGTTTTCCATTCATGCTTCACACTCAGACCGAGGTCGATCAAGTACGCGCGAAACTCGATCCATTGCTCAAGCAGTCGGTTCGCGATCACGGCTTTGAACTGCTCGGTATCGCCGGTGGCGGCTTTGCTTACCTGATGAGCACGCACGATATTCAAACTCGCGATCAGATCAAGGCGGCCAAGGTTTGGGTGCCGCAGGGCGACAAGATCGCTGAACTCGCGTTCAAGCTCGCCGACCTGGCTGCGGTTTCG
>JBDTOS010000235.1:0-4781 GCA_039933095.1 Dokdonella sp. | reverse complement strand
GTATTGCAGGCCCGACGCAGTCGTCTTGACGCCCGCCTTGGCCTTGTTCTTGGCAAGATAAGCCTCGCCTTCAGTCTTGTTCTTATCGGCCGCTACTTTCTCTTCGGCGACCTGCTTAGCCTGCAGCTTCTGCATGAAGTCCTGCTTGACCTTGTTCTGTTCCTCGTCCGTCATGGCCATTTTCTCGCCCTTGAGGCTCGCCTCAAGCGCCTGCTCCATGATTTTGACGTCGATCTCATCCTTGATCCGGGTGAGGTTCTTGCCAAGATCCATTCCGACCATGTAACTGACTTTGTCCTTCTCGGTCTTCAACGCCGTGTCTGCAGCAAAGCTGGTGGTGGCGGTTATCGTCGCCGCAACGGCGACCGCAATAAGGGTCTTGCTTGTGGAACGCATCATGAAATGCTCCTGAGTTGTATCTCTGAATGGCCGCCACGACATGCCGACAAGACATGACGCAATGCAAACCGGGAAGGGTGAAAAGAGGGACCGCATATTGTCCCTTGTCTCGGTGCCCCTTGGCAAACCGCGTCCGCGGGCATTGAACGGACCCTTTGACAGCACCGACGGGGGTATGGGTTCCCGACCTTGCTGAATCGCCTGGCCGTTTTCATTCAGTGTGCCGGTCCTTTCTTGTTAGGACTGTGGACCACTGCATACGCCGCGCGTGATTTCGACAATCCCCTATAATGGCCGGCTTCCCTCTTCCACCACACTTCCCGCTATGTCCAACCTGATCGCGCCGCACGGCGGCCGCCTTGTCGATCTGCTTGTCCCAGAATCCGAGCGCGCTGCGCTGAAAACAGCTGCTAGCCAGGTGCCGTCGTGGGATCTGACTGCACGTCAGATTTGCGATGTCGAGTTGCTGCTCAGCGGCGGGTTTTCGCCGCTCGAAGGTTTTTTGAACCGGGACGACTACGAGAGCGTTTGCCGCACCATGCGCCTCAAGTCCGGCATTCTGTGGCCGATGCCGATCACGCTCGATGTGAGCGAGGCGTTTGCGGACCAGCTCGGCGACGCAAGCCGTATTGCACTGCGCGATCCGGAGGGTGTTGTTCTGGCAGTGCTCGAAATCGCCGATCGGTGGGCGCCGGATCGCAAGGACGAGGCGGAGCAGGTTTTTGGTACGGACGATATCCGCCATGCCGGCGTTGCTTATTTGCTCGAACGCGCGAACCCGGTCTATCTCGGCGGTCGCCTGCTCGGCATCGAGCCACCGCGCCACTACGATTTCGGGCACCTTCGGCAAACACCGGCAGAATTGCGCGCGCTGTTCGAGAAACTCGGCTGGAGTCGTATCGTTGCGTTCCAGACCCGCAACCCAATGCATCGCGCGCATCTGGAACTGACCTTCCGCGCTGCCCAGATTGCCGAAGCAAATCTGCTGATTCACCCGACCGTCGGCATGACCAAGCCGGGCGATATCGACCATTACACGCGCGTGCGCTGCTACGAAAAACTGCTGCGTCACTTTCCGGAGCAGACCACGTCGCTGGCCCTGCTCGATCTTGCCATGCGCATGGGCGGTCCGCGCGAGGCGCTCTGGCATGCGCTGATCCGCAAGAATCACGGCTGCTCACACTTCATCGTCGGCCGCGATCATGCCGGTCCCGGCAACGATTCCAAGGGAAGGCCTTTTTACGGCCCATACGACGCACAGGATCTGGTCACCCGCCATCAGGACGAGATCGGCATCACGATGGTGCCGTTCCAGGAGATGGTCTACGTGCAGGATCGCGCGCAGTACGCACCCGCCGATGAAGTGAAACCGGACGAAAAGGTGCTGAACATCTCCGGCACCGAATTGCGCCGGCGTTTGCAGGAAGGTCTCGAGATCCCGGAGTGGTTTACCTATCCGGAAGTCATCGAGGAATTGCGTCGCACCCATCCGCCGCGCCACGAGCAAGGCTTTACCGTGTTTTTCACCGGCCTCTCTGGATCAGGCAAATCAACGCTGGCCAATGCGCTGCTCGTGCGCCTGCTGGAACTCGGCTCGCGCCCGGTAACCCTGCTTGATGGCGATGTCGTGCGCAAGCATCTGTCGAGCGAACTCGGGTTCTCGAAGGAACATCGCAATCTCAATATCCAGCGTATCGGCTTTGTCGCCAGCGAGATCACCAAGAACGGTGGCGTCGCGATCTGCGCACCAATCGCGCCGTACACAGCGATGCGCAAGAGCGTGCGCGAGATGATCTCCGAGTACGGCCAGTTCGTGGAAATCCACGTCTCCACGCCGCTCGACGTGTGCGAATCGCGCGACCGAAAGGGTCTGTACGCCCTCGCCCGCGCCGGCAAGCTCAAGGAATTCACCGGCATCAGCGACCCGTACGAGGCGCCGGAGAATCCCGATATGACCATCGATACCAGCGATATCAGTCCGGATGCCGCTGTCCAGCGCATCGTGTTGAAACTCGAAGCGTTGGGATTGATTCGCCCAAGCCACTGACGCTGCCATGAAGTTCTGCCCGGCACCAGCTTGATCACTATTGAGCCCGGTGCCGGCGTCTCGCCAGGCTAAAAAAGTATTCCGGTGGAAATTTCGCATCCCCTGTTGACAAGTCGAATTTAAGTGTTATAGTTCACTACACCACTAATTCATCACCTCACCGGAGATTGTTGTGAGTCGTCAGCAGAAAACCCGTCCAGCCAACACAAATCGACCGCATCGCGGCATCCTGCATTTGGTCAAGGGGCATTCCAGCCTGGGTCTGATCCATGTTCGCCTGTACTCGGCGTTACTCATCATCGCGATGTTATTTGCCCTGTCTGCGCTGCTGCCGCATGTGGCGACGAAGCCCGGGCGGGCGGTTGCACAGCCGGCGGTCGTCAGCGAAACGTTACCGATACTGGCCACGACGATTGTGCGGCCGGATGCAAACACGCCGCGCCTGCCCGAGGTGATTGTGCGCGCGAGCGCCGTGGAGCGTAGTCAGGCTATCGTTGCCAACGAAGCGATCATCGCTCAGGCAGTCAGTGCACCTCCAACACGCGCCACGACCGCTACTTCGATTCATAGTGTGGACGCGCACCCGCAAAGCCTGTCCCAGGCTCGCTGGGACATCCCCTACTATTCGTTCGGGCGCGCGCCGGCCCGTGCGGACAAGGAATGACACGATGGCAATCACCTGGAACGATTCCACCCCGATCTATCGTCAGCTGCGCGATCGCGTCGTCGCGATGATACTCGACAGTGTGCTGAAACCCGGCGATGCATTGCCGTCGGTGCGTCAGGTCGCTGCCGATTTTCAGATAAATCCGATCACCGTGTCGAAGTCGTACCAGGAACTGGTCGATGAGCATCTGGTTGAGAAACGTCGGGGGTTGGGCATGTACGTCACTGAAGGGGCACGCGAAGTGTTGTTGAAATCCGAACGAGAAAGATTCCTGCGCGAGGAGTGGCCGCTGCTGAGTGCGCGATTGCAGCGCCTCGGCCTCGATCTGAAGTCCCTGCTAGCCGAAGCCGCGAAGCATCAGGAGGAATCGAAATGAGCGCCGTCGTCCACGCCCGCAAGCTGCGCAAAACCTACGCCAATTCCGTCGCCCTCGACTCGATCGATCTCGATATCGAAGCCGGTCGCATTATCGGCCTGATCGGCCCCAACGGCGCCGGCAAGACCACCGCGCTGAAGGCGATCCTTGGTCTGTGCGAATTCGAAGGCGAGCTGTCCGTGCTCGGTCTCGATCCCCGCAAGCAACGCACCGAGCTGATGAACGATGTCTGCTTCATTGCCGACGTTGCCGTGCTGCCACGCTGGATCAGCGCCGGTGAAGCGATCGATTTCGTCGAGGGTATCCATCCGCGCTTTTCGCGTGCGAAGTGCGAGGCGTTTCTCAGCCACACCAAGATCAAGCCGACGCAACGCGTGCGTGAACTGTCCAAGGGCATGATCGTGCAGTTGCATCTAGCCTTGGTGATGGCGATCGACGCGAAGTTGCTGGTGCTCGATGAGCCGACTCTCGGCCTCGATATCCTTTATCGCAAATCGTTCTACGAGAGCCTGCTCAGCGACTATTTTGACGAGCAGAAGACCATCATCGTCACGACTCACCAGGTCGAGGAAGTCGAGAACATCCTCACTGATCTGATCTTCATTCGCGATGGCAAGCTCATTCTCACGGCAACGATGGACGAAGTCGGTGAGCGCTACGCCGAAGTCATGGTCAACCCCGACAAGGCTGACGCTGCGCGCGCGCTGAATCCGCTCAACGAACGGCAGATTTTCGGCAAGTCGATTTTCCTGTTCGACGGCATTGATCGGGCTCGCCTGAGCGAACTCGGTGAAATCCGCAAACCGAGCGTTGCCGATCTGTTCGTCGCCACGATGAAAGGAACCTACGCATGAACAACTTCTCCTGGCTTTTGAAACGCGAATACTGGGAACACCGAGGCGGCTTCCTGTGGGCACCGGTCTGGACCGGCGCCGTGGTGTTGTTTCTTATCCTGTGTGGCGCTCTGGTCGGCGAAGTTGCCGGTTCACGCGTCCAGATTCACACGGGTTTCGATATCAGTCAGGCGCTGAATGCAATCTCGGCCGAGGATCTTGAGCAAGTCGGTGTCGCCTTGAACGGCTCGCTGCTGGTATTCGCGAGCTTCGTGCAGATCGCCCTCGCCTTCGTTGTGTTCTTCTATCTGCTCGGTGCGCTGTACGACGACCGCCGCGATCGCAGCGTGTTGTTCTGGAGTTCGCTGCCGATCTCGGCGACCAACACGGTCGCATCGAAAGTGCTGGCTGCTGCCTTGGTCGCGCCATTGATTGCGTTTGCGGTGACGGTCGTCATGC
>JBDTOS010000234.1:0-4790 GCA_039933095.1 Dokdonella sp. | reverse complement strand
AGCGCACATAAGTGCGATACGCATAACCCCACGGCACCACCGCTGCCAGCAACGGCAGGGCGATGAACGCCTGAGCGATTCCTTCGGCCGGCGAGCCGGCCAACGTACCTGTCCGCCACATCGGCCAGGCGACGAACAACAGCCACAGCGTCTTGTAGCCGATCGTGAAAAACATCAGCGGCAACCAACGCAGCGGATGTATCAGTCCGAACACGGCCAGCGCGGGGTAGGTGGCCCAGACGCAGACGGCGACCGCACGCACCGGATCCCACGGACCCTGATGGGTGAGCAGCCCGTGCCACGCGTCCGTGGCGACGAAGACTGCCATCAACAAATAGAACAGGCGCAGTCCCCAGATATTGAACGGGCGCACGCCTTCGTAGCGCAGTGGGTTGGAGGAAAATACGCTGGCGAAATGCATGGTTACTCCTGGGCTACTTGTGTGGGATCGAAGGCGAGCAACTCGGCGGGCTGGCACTCAAGTGCAGCGCAGATCGCTTCGAGCGTGGAGAAGCGAATTGCCTTGGCCTTGCCGGTCTTCAGGATCGACAGGTTGGCGAGGGTGATGTCGACGCGCTCGGATAGCTCAGTGAGGGTCATGCGACGCGCGTGCAGTCGTTCATCGAGCAGGACCACGATCGCCATGGCTTACACCGTGCCTTCGAGGTCGGCACGCATCCGCGCACCCTGTTCAAATACGCGGGCGAGCACGAACAGCAGCAGCGCGGCAAGCCACGGCGCGAACGAAAACGGAATATGAATCTTGAGCGGCTGCGCATATTGCGAAACCGACCAGACGATGGTGCCAACCAGCAATCGCAAACCCTCGCCAACCAACACCCACCAGGCGATGGCCTGCAATCGGCGGGCGTTGTCGATGACGAATGGATCCCCATTGCGCACCGTGCCGATGATCGCCAGCAGCGCGCGCAACACACAGTATGTGACATAGGCGCCGACGATGCCGACGGCCATGACCGCGCGCATCCCGGCGTGCAACTGCCAGGCACCGGCTCCCTCCAACCCGCCGAGGGCGCGGAACAACAGGGTCGGATTGACCAGGCAGGCGATCAACAACACGCCAATCGCAATGGCGTACAGCGTGTTGAGGACGATCAACCCGCGGATCACCGTGCGGGCGAGGGCGAGCGGGTTCGGAGAAGCGGTCATGGCTGCGATCTCGAATATATCGATAAACAATATATACAATATCGAATAACGATATGCAATAGCCAAACGTCAAGCAGACCAAAAGGGGAAGCGCACCCCGACCGGATTTTTCGTCGACCTCAGTCTGCGGTCAATCGCGCATGCTCGATCTTTCCAAAGGCAGCCCTCAATAAAGGCTGCTCTCAAAACCGCCAATCGAGCGACAATGTCGCATTGCGCCCAAGCTCATCGACACCGGAGCCATGTTCGCGGTAGCGCTGGTCGCTGAGGTTTTCCAGGCGCAGGGCAAGCGTGGCGGAGGGGATGAATTCCCAGCCGAGGCGCACGTTCCAGGTGTTCCAGCCGGCCGTGCCGGCCGGATTGACGCGCGGATCGTCGATGTCGCGCGGACTCAGCCGATCCTGGCGTGCGGCGTACAGCGCCCACGCATCGAGATTCCAGTTCGGCGCGAACCGCCATTCGGCGCCGATGCGGCCGTTGAGCGGCGGGATGCGGTCGGCGTCGTACTTGGCGCCGGCATACTGTTCCTCACCGCGCGTGTAGTTGAGCACGCCATAGACGTCGAGCATTTCGCTGAGCGACCAGCGCGCGCCGATCTCGGCGCCCCAGAGGTCAAGCTCGGTGACATTGCGATTCTGCACAAGAATGCGACCTTGATCGTCAACGCCGATGTCGACACTGGTGATCTTGTCCTTGTAGTTGGAACCCCAGACGAACGCCTCGGCCTGCACGCTCGATTGCTCGATCTTGACGCCGAGGTCCCAGGAGATAACGGTCTCGGGTTTCAGGTCCGAATTCGGGATAGCAAAACGCCCGCCGGGACGATCGCCGAATACGCCGAGATCGAAGATATTCGGTGCACGGAATCCGCGCCCAAGATTGGCGACAAAATGCACGTTCTCGGTCGCCTTGAACGTGAGCCCGGTGTTGCCGGTCAGATCGTCGGGATCGAGCTTGGTGCCGATCCCGGTTGCGCCAGCCGCCGGCAAATCAATATCGAAGCGGCTGTAGCGCGCACCGATATCGAGTTGCCAGCGTGGTGCGAGTTCGATGCTGTCGTCGAGATAGACCGCGTAGCTATCCATCGTCGAGCCATCGGGGAAGCGCGGCGCACGCGTTGTGACCGCGCCGGTGCTGATGCGTACCCGCGTGCGGCTGCTGTCTACGGTGTCCTGATAGGCCTCGAAACCGTAGGCGAGCGAATGTGCGCCGATGACCTTGTTGAAGTTGCCGGTGAAACCGACCAGCGTGTCGCGGTTCTTCTCGATGTCGCGATTTGAACTGCCGGCATCTCGGCTGCGGCGGTTGTCGTTGATCACCTGCTGGCCGAGATGAAATTCGGCGGTGTCGATCAGTGCGTTCGTCGCTTCCCAGCGATAACGCGCATGAATCAGGCGACGATCATTGGGTTCGAACGCGAACTCATCCGACACCGCCGTGGTTTCGCCGAAACCGGGAAACAGCTGATCGAAGCGCTGGGTACTCGGCTGCTTCAGGTATTGCAGATTGACCATCAACTCGTGGCCAATGGCCGGCGACCAGATCAGCTTGGTGTCAGCGGCCCATGCGCGAAAATCAGTGAAGGGCAATGTGGTTCCGCCACCGATGCGGCGCTCGCCGACATCCTGGTAGGTGATGCCGGCCGAGATCGAAATATCCTGTTTGCCGACTGCGCCATCAAGACGCGTCACGCTGGAGTCGTCACCGCTTGCGATCTGGGTGCGGAAGTGTCCGCGCGAATTCCAGGTATCGCCCGTGAAGCGCTGCTCTGGCGTGATCACCTGGACCACCCCGCCCATCGCGTCGGAGCCATACAGCGTCGATGCGGGGCCGCGAACGACTTCGACGCGCTCGACATTCTGCGCATCGACCAGGGCGAAATACTGGTTCGGCGAGTTGCGAAAGATCGCCGTATTGAGGCGGAATCCATCGACGATATGCAGCACTTCGGAGCCTTTCAGTCCGCGCACGATCGGGATTGCCTGACCGGGCGTCGTCGATTGCACGAATGCGCCGGGAACGCCGCGCAGATAATCGGCAATCGTCGCCGGCGTGCGCTCTGCAACCTGCTCGTGGCCGACCACAGTGACTCCGCTGGCCACATCGAAGCCTGACTCGGGCCGGCGCGTAGCGGTCACCTGAATCTGGTCGAGCGAATACAGATCGTTGTTCTTGCGACGGCGTTTTTCCTCATCCTCGATCGCCGCGCCGGGAGCCTCAGCAGCGGAGAACTGGATTTCTTCCGCACCAATCGGTGCCGCCACGACTGCCATCAAGCAGGCCATCATTGAACGTCGCATCAAGTAACCCTTGTGATTATTGTCAACAATCGTAAGTATAAGTTTGCAAAAGTGTGTTGCCTTCCGCCTTGAGGCGGAATTCTCGACTTTTTGTGGGACAAATTACTTCGATCGCTAATGAAAATCGCGCGAGTGAAAGGCGAGTTCGGGGACGAGGTGGCTCAGATCGCTGAGTCGTTCGGCGATCAGGTGGCGCACGCCTTCGCTCGATTGCAGGGTGCCGGCGACGCCCATGACGACCGCTTCGGCGAGTTCGCGGTATTGCTGCTCGGCGAGTGATCGCCAGACCACGACATTGACCTGTCCCGTTTCATCTTCGAGGGTGACGAACGTCGTGCCGTTTGCGGTATGCGGGTGCTGGCGCACAGTGACGAGGCCGGCGCAGCGCACCCGACGTCCGTCGTTCCCGCCGCGCGTGAGATCGCTCGCGCTGACGATGCGACGACGATGCAGTTCTTTGCGGATCAGCGCGATCGGATGTCGCGCGAGCGAGAGCCCCTGGGTTGCGTAATCGCTCATCACATCCTCACGCAACGACGGCGCGCGCAGAGTGACACGTTGCTCGTGCAGCGGCGCATCGGCGAACACCGGCGCAGCCGCTTCGGCTCCAGCGCTGTCCCAGCGCGCGCGATGACGATGGCCACTCAATGTTCGCAACGTATCGGCATCGGCAAGACATGCGCGTTCGCCGGCATTGAGAGCAGCGCGATGCACGAGATCGGCGACATCGCGAAAAGACCTTTGTGAGCGCGCAGCAACGATGCGTTTCGCCGCGCTCTCGGCCAGACCATTGATCAGCCGCAGACCAAGGCGCAGCGCAGGCTGGCCGTCGTCCTCGGTTTCCAGCGTGCAATCCCAATCGCTGAGCATGACATCGATAGCGCGTACGCCGACGTTGTGGCGCTGCAGGTCCTGCACGATCTGTGCGGGTTGATAGAAACCCATCGGCTGCGAGTTGATCAGTGCGCAGGCGAACGCGGCCGGATGGTGGCGTTTGAGCCATGACGACACATAGGCAATCAGCGCGAAGCCGGCCGAATGCGATTCGGGAAAACCATATTCGCCGAAGCCCTTGATCTGCTCGAAAATGCGCTCGAAATAACTTTCCTCGTAGCCGTTGTTCAACATGCCGTTGCGGATCTTGTCGCGGAACGGTTCCAGTCCGCCACGGCGTTTCCAAGCGGCCATCGCGCGGCGCAGCTGATCTGCCTCACCCGGTGTGAAATCGGCGACGACCTCGACCAGCTTCATCACCTGTTCCTGGAAGATCGGTACGCCGAGCGTACGTTCCAGGACCTTCTTCACCTT
This sequence comes from Dokdonella sp., assembly GCA_039933095.1. Classification (GTDB taxonomy): domain Bacteria; phylum Pseudomonadota; class Gammaproteobacteria; order Xanthomonadales; family Rhodanobacteraceae; genus Dokdonella. Next base: position 12 of record JBDTOS010000234.1, on the reverse strand, counting down.
CGAATATCCCTT
>JBDTOS010000233.1:0-4798 GCA_039933095.1 Dokdonella sp. | reverse complement strand
TTGACTTTGTGAACGCGAAACCCGGCTACGCTAACGGTAATATTGTCATGCTGGGAGCCCCAGCTACCGGTGACTTCCAGGCATATACGACGGCCACCACGCATTTACTGGTTGACGTGTACGGCTATTTTGCTCCGGAGAACTAGGCATTTCCTTTGATCTGCGGAACCTTGGTCTGCTCGAACGCCGACGCTGACCCTAGCTGTTGCTCTTTATTGCTCACCGTATCGACACCAGCACAGGAATCAGGCAATTAGTGCTCGATACAGGCGGAACATCAAATGGGATATCCGAGCAGATAGCTCGCCAACATCTGTACCGTATCCGCACCCCGCGCGTTGGGGCGAATAAAAATTCCGGTTTCAAGCGGTCGGATTTGATCGGAAATGTCGATTTCACAAACGCATAAGTTGCGAGTGACAACCCCCGAAGGCAATACCGGAATGATTGCAATCCCCAACCCCGCTTCGACCATTCGCACAACGATCGGAGTAGAGGTCGCCTCCATTGCAATATTCGGTTTCAGACCCCTCGCGTAGAACGCTTCGAGGACATGCTGGCGTCCAGTTGAGCCTGGTTCGAAAATGATCAACGGGAACTCACAGATTTGTTCGAGCGTAACAACGCTTTCCGTTTTCAGAGGGTGGTCCTCGGGCACTACAAGCCGCCATCCCATGGAAAACCAACGCTGGTACAGAAGGCTCGTCGGATATACGTCCGGTGCACAGATAGCGATTGAATATAAGTTTGCCGACTGCAATTCAGCAAGGATTTGCTCCTCGGTGCGAGTTATCAGCCGAATGGATAAATTTTTTGAACACACGTTGAACGCTTTCACAATGTCAATCAACAAGTAGTAAGTTATATATTGACCCGCTGCTATGGTCAGGGATTTCTGCTGAGGACCGGCGTCGGCAACCGCCATCAGGGTTCTCGCATCCTCGATAAATTGCGTTGCCTTGTCCAGGAAGTTCTCGCCCGCAGGGCTTAGTTTCACTGATGATCGACGCCCTTGCGCCTTTTCGTAAAGACTGAACCCAAGTCGTTGTTCCAACGCAAGTAGTCGACCGCGCAGGCCTTCTTCGGATAAATGCAACCCCTCCGCTGCCAAGCGGATGCTGCGAGTTCGCGCCAGCTCGACGAAAGCAGATACCTGATCAATTGAAATTGCGGGATAGTCTCGACTCATACGCCTTCGCTTCTGCTGCGGGTCAGGTACAGGTAAAGTCAGCCACGGAGCAACGCGTGTATACGATAAATATCGTACTAAGAATCGTACGGACTATGCAAGAAGTTTTCTGCAATCTCCCTCCGATAAACGATGTCATCGAAGACAGGAGGCCTTGGCAAAGAGGTTGCTCAGGGGATCGAGGGGAAATCGATACGAAATGAATTCTCATCGCTTTCGAGAGGCGGCTCAACGCGACATGTACCGAGCGGGTTCAGGGTTGAAAACCTAGAAGAAAATCCGAAAAACCTGTGACAGCGTCATCTGCCCTTGAATCGGGTCTGACAAAAATCCCGGTCTGGAGCGGTCTGATTTTCTGGGAAATTGGCAGCTGTCTGACGTTGAGTCCGCAAGTTACGGCCCCGGATCGCAACACGGGCACCATGGCGACGCCCATGCCTGCTTCCACCATCCGCACAATTACCGAAGTGGTTGTCGCCTCCATTGCCACTTTCGGGGTTAATCCGGTGTTATAGAATGCTTCCAGTATGTGCTGCCGACCTGTCGATCCGGGTTCAAACAATATCAGTGGCCGACGACTGATTTCTTCCAACGTGACCTCGGATCCGTCAAATTCCGGACCGTTGATCGGTGCAATAAGTGCCCACTCCATGGTAAACCAATTGCGATACAGCAAATTGGTTGGATATTCATCTGGAGCGCAAATGCCAATGGAGAATGTGTCCTCCGATTGTAGTGCGTCAATGACTTGATCTTCCGTACGAGTGAATATCTTTATCGCGATATCGGTTGAGGCTGCGTGAAATGCCCTCACAATATCGATCAAGAGATAATAGGTGACATACTGGCTAGCCGCGATTGTCAGCTCTTTGACCATTGTGCCGGGATCGTCAAGTTTCGCCAGCGTATGGGCATCGGCGACAAACTTTGTTGCCTTTCTCAGGAAGTTTTCACCCGCGTGACTCAGCTTAACACCGGAGCGTCGCCCTTGAGCTTTCTCATAGAGAGTCACCCCAAGGCGTTGCTCGAGAGCAAGGAGCCGGCCACGCAATCCCTCTTCTGATAAATGAAGTGAGTCTGCAGCAAGGCGAATACTGCGCGTATGCGCAAGCTGAACAAAGGCGGTGACTTGATCGACCGAGATCGCGGGATGTTCACGACTCATGGCGACGCATTGCCTGTTTGAGGACGTTCCATTACTTCAATCAAGCCGGACTGCGCTGTTGGCTCTTCCGCATTCGGCAAGGTCAGTCCCAATCCGATCCTGGTTACCGGCAGTGCCGCGCTCATCCGGCGTGATCGCGGGATACAGAAACGAATACGGTCAGTTGCGGTAGCTGGCATACCGGAGCCCACGATGACGAAGCATTTCGTATATTTGAAGTTAGCATCACCGATGTCGACTTTCCCGTGCCGATGGTCACTTCGATTCCTGGGTTAGTTGGTTAGAGCGCCGCTCAACGAGGGGCGGTGCCGGGACTTGGCAATCTGTGTCTCCAAGCACCGTTCCCGAGATCAATAGTCGCTGGCGCTCTGTACCGCTGCTCGGGATTTTTGCATGGGCTTTCCCGACAACGTGTGGCGTGCTCTGTCTTACGGCTGGCGCCGAATCTCGATATCGCCGCTGAAAGTTTCCAGGCTGACGCGGCCATCCTTGTTGCCGATGTTCACGTCAAGGCTACGACCGGGGCCATAGCCTTCGCTGTCGACCTTTCCGAAATCGCTTCGGATCTGCCCGCTGAAGGTTTCGGCATGCACGCGCGCCGATGCGTCAGCAGGCAGACTCAAGTGGGCGTCACCGCTCATGCTGTCAACGGTGATGGTTGCGCCGGGCTGCGGATTGCCGCGCAGGTCGATACTTCCGGACACAGTGCCGGCGGAAAGTTCGCTATAGGTGCCTGCTTCAACACCGATGTCGCCGGAAACCGTCTCGAACTTGAGCCGACCCCCGAGCCCGCGTGCACGTATGTCGCCGGAAACGGTCTCGATGTGTGCGTTTTGCGCGCTGCCGGTGACTTCGGCGCTGCCGCTGACGCTATCGATCTGCAGTTCCTTGACTTGCGTATCGACGCGCAGCTTGCCGCTAACGGTTTCGATATCGAGCAGGCGCCCGTCAAGCCCGGTCACACCGACGTCGGCGCTGACGACTTCAATCTTGAGCTCTGCAGCGTGCGGGACTTTCACGTCCAGCGTCGTATCGCCCATGCGTGAATCGCCGCCCCAGTTAAACCAGCCATGCGAATCGGGCGATTCGACCTTGATGCGAAGATGCCCATGGTCGCCATCGACAGTCAGTCCCTTGCTGCCTTCGCCAAGACTGCCGGTGATGACGACTTCGGACTTGTCCCACGCACTGACGGTGACGCTGCCCTTGACGTTGGATACGTCGATGCGCGCATCGGCGTCGACTGCCCGCGTCTCGTTGATTGGCGTGCCGGCCAGTGCTGCCATCGGAGCCATCAGCAGGATCGCGCACGCAAATTGACGGGCGGCATCGGCGAGGGAATTTTTCTTGAGATTGGACGAATGATTCATGGTGTTGTCCCTTCGGGTTAGCCCGATTGCATGCCAAGCCGCGCGAGTTTCGTGCGCTGAGCAGTTGTTTGATTGAGCAAGCCGACGAGAAACACCGCGTCGGGATTTTCCGCAATTGCCTGTTCGAGGCGCTGATGGGCGATGTCGACGACGAGTGCCGCACTCGCGAGGCGCGGATCACCGCCGGGTGCGTTGGCCAGCGCCTGCGCTCGCAGCGCAGCTAGTGAAGGTCGATCGCGCAGCCGGGCGTCAGCGCTTGCCTGCGACATGTCACTGACATCTTGCGAGCGTTGCATGTGCGTCGCAATCCACACGCTGCCGACTGACAGCAATACAACGATGCTTGCAGCGATGGCGAACGGCAGGCGCCAACGTCGGGCTGAGTGTCCTGGCGCGGAAATGTCGCGCGCGCCGATGCGGGTGGCGATCAATGGCCACAGGTCGCTGCTCGGTTGACGCTCGACTTGCAGGCGACGCAGATCGCGCAATAGTTCGAAATCAGTCATGGCTTGTGTCTCCTTCATTGCTCGTGCTTCCGAGCCTGCGTTTGAGCAGGCCGCGCGCACGATGCAGTTGCGCTTTGGACGAACCGACCGCCATGTCGAGTTCGGCGGCTATTTCGTGATGTTTCCAGCCTTCGATATCGTGCAGCACCAGCACGGCGCGCGCGCGCGGCGGCAGACTCGCAACGGCGCGCTCAAGATCGGCGCGCTCGCCGGCGCAGAACGGTCGCGATGGAACTGCGGCGGCCTCAAGCTCGTCCGAGTCCGCACTGTCCTCGGGGTGACGACTGCGCAGATCCATCAATACGACATTGACCGCAAGACGATGCAGCCAGGTCGAGAATTTGCTCTCGAAACGGAAGCTGGCAAGTTTCTGCCAGGCACGCACGAACGCTTCCTGGGTCAGTTCCTCGGCACGCGATTCGTTCATTCCGGCGAACCTCCAGACCGCGCCGTGGACGCGACCGACGTGGCGACGATACAAGGATTCAAATGCCTGAACATCACCCGATGCGGCGCTGCGAACCAGATCGTTGTCCTCGGCATCGATCGACACGGTGTCGATTGTCTG
>JBDTOS010000232.1:0-4815 GCA_039933095.1 Dokdonella sp. | reverse complement strand
GTCGCCGGCATGCACGCCTGCTCCCAGGGTCGCGACTGTGCCATTGACCTGCACCTGTCCTGCTTCGATGCGCTGTTCCAGCGAGCGCCGCGAGCCAAGGCCCGCCGTGGCGAGCACCTTGTGCAGGCGTTCCTCCAGCGCCGGACCGCTATCGGCGTCGGAGCGTTTGAGGGTAAGGACGGATCGGTTCGGTGTCGTCATGCAGAAAATTCCGTGGGTGAATCGCTTGGTTTGGGTGTTGCGTCGTTGCTGGATTGAGAGGAATTGCCGGCTTCGGCTGGCTCGTCTTGCTGGGTGGTCGTGGAAACAATGTCTTCGCCAGCGTCTGTTTTAGCAACATCCGTTGCGCTGCTCAGTGCTTGCGCGGCATTGGCAAAATCATCGGACGAAAACTGTGTGCCGACGGCGTCGCCAACCGGCTCAAGACCAAGTTCCGGATTGATCAAATCGATATTGCCGATGCCGTCGATATCGCGAATTTCGTCGAGCGGCGGCAATTCGTCGAGCGACTTGAAATTGAAGTAGTCGAGAAATGCACGCGTCGTGCCGAGCAACTCGGGTCGGCCCGGCGCATCGCGCTGACCGACAACGCGGATCCATTCGCGTTCTTCGAGGGTGCGGATGATCTGGGTCGACACGGCCACACCGCGTATTTGTTCGATCTCGGCGCGCGTGACCGGCTGCCGGTAGGCAATCAGCGCAAGTGTTTCCAATAGTGCCCGCGAGTAGCGCGGGGGTCGCTCCGTCCACAGGCGGGCGACCCATGGATGAATGTCCTGGCGCACCTGAAAACGAAAGCCGCTGGCGACTTCGACCAGTTCGATACCGCGCGTCTCGCAATCGTTGCGCAAGGATTCCAGCGCTACGTCGATATCAGCGGTCGAAGGCGCTTCCTCATCGATGAACAGGGCAGACAGTTGCGGCGGCGAAAGCGGATGCGTCGCCGCGAGCAAGGCGGCCTCGATGATGCGCTTGAGTGTTTCGGGTTCGATCATGCGTATGAATAATGGCTGGTTTGATTACAGGCTGAGCGAGGAAACGAGGTAGGGCATCACAGGCTATGCTGCTGTCGCGAGCGACTTGAGGTAGATCGGCGCGTTCGGATCGTTCTGGGTCAAGTCGATCAGCTGTTCCTTGGCCAGTTCGAGCATCGCCAGAAACGTGACGACAATGCCGGGGCGACCTTCGCCGAGATCGAACAAGGATTCGAAGCGATGGAATGCGCCGTCGCCGAGCGCCTTGAGCAGGTCGCTCATGCGATTGCGCACGCTCAGCGCCTCACGCCGGATCGCATGATGACCGGAGAGTTCCGCCCGGCGTAGCACGTCCTTGAGCGCAAGCAGCATCTCGCGCAGATCGACCGGAGGCGGCAGCCGGATCACATTGCGATCGGGCACATGTGCTGCGGCGACGGCAAAGTCGCGCTCCTGACGGGGTGCGGCGTCGAGATCAGTCGCCGCGTTCCTGAAGCGCTCGTATTCCTGTAAACGCCGCACCAGCTCGGCGCGCGGATCGCCTTCCGGACTTTCCTCGTCGGGGGGGCGCGGTAGCAGCAAGCGCGATTTGATTTCGGCCAGAATCGCCGCCATCACCAGATACTCGGCAGCGAGTTCGAGCCGCAGATCCTCCATCAGGTCGATGTAGTCGATGTACTGGCGCGTGATTTCGGCGACCGGAATATCGAGGATGTCGAGATTCTGGCGACGGATCAGGTACAGCAGCAGATCGAGCGGGCCCTCGAACGCGTCGAGGATGACTTCCAGCGCATCGGGCGGGATGTACAAATCCATCGGCATCGCCAGCACCGGCTGGCCACGCACGATCGCCAGCGGCATTTCCTGCTGCTGCGGGACCGGTGCAAACGCGGTGCTGGATTGGTCGTGGCTGATGGGTTCGGCTGTCGGTGTGTTCATGCTCGATCCGTCGCACCCGGCGCCTCACGGCGCGGGCATGGCTCAGATCCTGAAGCGTTTTAAGTAGTTGCGGTCTGGCACGACGCGGCACGGATATCGATCAAGCAGGTATCAGCGCGGGGCGCGGCAGGTCCGCCATGGTTGACTTACCGGAATTCCCGCTTCCGGTCGCCAACCTGTTTCGGATCACTGATTCAAGAGTCAGAGGGGCGCGCGATCTTCGGGCCTTGCCGAAGCCGCAGTGAAAAACGAATATCCAACCCCGCTGCTTGATCCAAAGACTACGCCGAATCGGTTTGCAAAGTCCAGTAGCACGTCGGCTTGCGTGGTTATCAGTGAACACTCGCGCCGCCATCGACGGGGCAATCGGCTACCATGTCTATCTGTTGACCGGTGCAATCGCGCTGGTATCGTTTCAACCCCGATTCGTTCATTTCCGACCGCGAGAATCGCACCATCCATGTGGTATGCCATTGTTGCCCTCGACGTCGCCGATTCGCTGGCCGCACGGAGTGCTGCACGCCCGGCGCATCTGGCACGCCTGAGCCAACTGCGCGATCAGGGGCGCTTGCTGCTGGCCGGACCGTTTCCGGCGATCGATGGGGAGGATCCGGGCCCTGCGGGCTTCACGGGTAGTTTGATTGTGGCCGAGTTTGCCGATCTTGCAGAGGCAAACGCATGGGCCGCCGCTGATCCTTATATGGCAGCGGACGTCTATCGCGAAATCAGCGTGCGCCCGTTTCGCAAGGTGCTGCCGTGATGAGGCGCATCACTGCGGCTGAGTCGCGTCAGCTTTTATCCGGCAACATCCAACATCCCATCGACCAAGCATGACCAATCAAGCCAGAGTCGATAAAATCCGCGAGTGCCTGGTCGTGGCACTGGAGCCGCAGGAACTCGAAATCCGCGACGACGGACATCTGCATGTTGGTCATGCGGGCGCGCGCGATGGGCGCGGTCATTTCCATGTACGCATCGTCAGTTCCGCATTTTGCGGACAGGCACCCTTGGCGAGACATCGGGCAATTTATGCCGCCCTGGGAGACATGATGCAAACCGATATTCACGCGCTTGCGATCGACGCATGTGCAGCAGAGGAATCATGATGATCGAAGTTTTCCAGTCCAGCCCTGTTCCGCCGAGTCCTGTTCGGTCCAGTCCAATTCGCGCATCGCATGTTGTGCTCGCTTGCAGCCTCGCCGTGGCAATCAGCGGTTGCAGTTCTGGCGGAGGCTCTTCCGACGGCGTCATCGACTTCCCGCCGAACCAGCCGGTGGTCGAAATCGTCAATGGCCAGCAGGTACCGCAGGCACTGCTCGACGCATTTGCGCGCGGTCGACGCATGGACTTGTCGAAACCGGACCAATACGAAAAAGCGCTTGCCGAGCTGACCGAATACGTCCTGCTCGCGCAGGAAGCGAAACGCAAGGGTTATCCGTCGGCGCCTAAGTATCAGGCACTGATCGAGATCAGCCGATTGCAGGGCGTTGCCAGCAGCACTCTCTCGGAAATGCAGGACAGCACGGACGTCGATGAGAGCGTTCTACACAAGGAGTACGAGAATCAGATCGCCGCAGCCGGATCGGTCGAGTACGACATCACTCAACTGATTTTTGCGACCGAGGCCGAGGCCTTGAAAGCAGCCGGCGACATGGTGAGCGGACAGACACTCCAGCAGGTCTATCTCGCCAACGAAAAGACTGCGCGTCAGGCGCGCGCCTACAGTCATGTACGCCTGGATCAATTGCCGGCAGCGCTGGCAACTGCGTTGCGCAATCTGAAAACGGACCAGACCACCCGTGTGCCCGTGCAGACCCAGTTTGGCTGGCATATCGTGCATGTTGATTCGACCCGCGCGCTGACTCCGCCGGCGTTCGAAACAGTGAGGGATAGTATCCATCAGACCTTGATTGCGCAGATGGCCAAGGATCGCATCGCAAAGTTGCGCGAAGAGGCGACGATCAAGCTGATTGCAGCGGCGCCGACAGCTCCGGCGGCCTCCTCGCAAGGCACAGAACCGACCGCCAAGGCGCCGGCGCAGGCAGACAAACCGGAAAAGAAGGACTGACCGGACGTGCGTCTCGCTTCCATCAAGTTGTCGGGCTTCAAATCGTTCGTCGATCCGACCACATTGCACTTTCCGACCAACATGACCGGCATCGTCGGTCCGAACGGATGCGGCAAATCGAACATCATCGACGCGATTCGCTGGGTGCTCGGTGAAAGCACCGCGAGCCGCCTGCGTGGCGATGCGCTCACCGATGTGATCTTCTCTGGTTCGTCGTCGCGCAAGCCGGTTGGCACAGCGGTGGTCGAACTGATCTTCGACAACAGCGATGGAAGTCTGATCGGCGAATATGCCGGCTACAGCGAGATATCGATCAAACGCAGTGTCTCGCGCGATGGTCAGTCGCAGTATTTCCTCAACGGCACGCGCTGCCGGCGACGCGATGTGACCGACCTGTTTCTCGGCACCGGGCTCGGACCGCGCAGCTACTCGATGATCGAGCAGGGCATGATCGCGCAGATGATCGAGGCCGATCCCGAGCAATTGCGTGGTCATCTCGAAGAAGCGGCCGGCATTTCCAAATACAAGGAGCGGCGCAAGGAAACCGAAAGCCGCATTCGCGCCACCCGCGAGAATCTCGACCGCGTGCGCGACGTACGCGACGAAGTCGACAAGCAACTTGAACACCTGAAGCGACAGGCGCGTGCCGCCGAACGCTGGAAGGGATACAAGGAAGAAGAGAAGCGCAAGCAGGCCGAATTGCGCGCTCTGACCTTGCGTGAAACCCAGGCTGAACTCGACGGGCGCACGCGGGCATTGCGCGCAGCTGAAACGGAAATCGAACAATTTCTCGCTGCGCAGCGTCAGCGCGAGGCGCAGATCGAACAAAGTCGC
>JBDTOS010000231.1:0-4834 GCA_039933095.1 Dokdonella sp. | reverse complement strand
AGCCGCTAGAAAGCCCTCGTAGCGCCCGCGCCGCTCAGCAACAATGCGCGATAAGGTCACCCACGAATGTCGGCGGCAGGCTTGCTGCGCAGTACCGATCAGCGTCGACTGATGAGCGCGCCTGTTCCGTTGCGCATTGCGATCGTCGGCTACGGTACCGCTGGACAGGCCTTGGCAATCCTGCTCGGTCGTGGCGGACACCATGTCGATGTGTTCGAGCAAAGTTCCGAGCTGCGCGCAGTCGGTGCCGGCTTCCTCCTGCAACCGATCGGCATGGCGGCTCTCGGACAGACGGGTCTGCTCGATGAGGTACTGAACTGCGGCGCACGTATCGAGCGCTTATTCGGGACAAACGCCGCCGGACGGGTCGTCATGGACATGCGCTACGACGACTATCGACCCGATTGCTTCGGTCTCGGACTGTGTCGCGGCACATTGTTTCGCATTCTCGAAAATGCCCGCCCCGAATCAGTACGCGTTCACTGCGGCGCACGCATTGTCGGCATGCACGATCGCACCTTGCGGGATGTCCAGCAGATCGAGCACGGACCGTTCGATTTGATAGTAGCCGCCGACGGAGCAAACTCGGTGATGCGCGCGCTCGCAACAAGTACCGCTCGCGATTCGGTTTATCCGTGGGGCGCAGTCTGGTGTCTGCTGCCGGCGGACGGATGGCTCTGGCCGGATTCGCTGCAGCAACGCTATGCCGGAGCGCGCGAAATGATCGGTGTGCTTCCGGTTGGTGCACATCCCGATCACGAAGCCGATCGGCGCTGGCTGACATTTTTCTACAGCCTGCCCGGCGATGAGGTCGCCCGTTTCGACGAGGCGGCACTTGCGCGTCTGCGTGCACGCGTCGCTGCCCTCTGGCCCGAATTGAAATTCCTGACCGATGCGCTGCAGACCAGCGATCAGCTGAATCGGGCGCGCTATCGCGATGTGGTATTGCGCCGGCCCTTTCGTGATCGACTCGTCGTGGTCGGCGATGCCGCGCATGGCATGAGTCCGCAACTCGGGCAGGGCGTCAATCTGGCCATGCTCGATGCGCTCGCATTGGCCAATGCGATTGCGTCTGAGAAAGACATCGAAACCGCGTTGCGTGACTATGCACGCCAACGCGCAAGTCACGTCGCCGTGTACCAGCATCTCAGTCGCTGGCTGACTCCGTTATTTCAGTCCGAACATGATTTTCTTGCGCGTTGTCGCGATCTGGCCTTTGCGCCGCTGTCGCGTCTACCGTTGCTGCACGGACAGATGTTGAAGGTGCTGACCGGCGGCAAGTCCGGCTGGCTCAACTAACCAGATCTCACAGAGCCAGCTTTCACAGGATCACTACACAGAGTCAGGTTTGCGCAAACGCTTCCTGATACACGGACACGGTATTTTGCACGCAACGTTGCCATGTGAACTCGCTGGCGCGGGCAAGTCCGGCTGCAATGGCGCTGCTTCGCCAGTCGGCGTCGTCGAGCAGCTTGCGCAGGCCGTCGCTGATTGCTGTCTCGTCGAGCGGATCGACCAGCAATGCGGCGTTGCCGGCCACTTCCGGCAAGGACGACGCGTTTGAAGTCAGCGCCGGCACCCCACAGGCCATCGCCTCCAACACTGGCAACCCGAAGCCCTCATAAAGCGACGGAAACGCAAACGCACGCGCCCCGGCATACACCATTGGCAAATCGGTCTCGGCAACATAGCCGAGCCGCCTCGCCCCACCAGATGCTTCGAGCGCGGTCAGCATGCGGCCAAGGTCCTTGCCGAGCCAGCCGCGTCCACCGACGATGACCAGCGGAAAGCGCTGACGCAATTCCGTCGGCAATGCAGCGAATGCGCGCGCCAGGCACATGAGGTTCTTGCGCGGCTCCAGGGTTGCGACGACCAAGGTGTAGCCGCCGGCTTGCAGACCGTAGCGCGACAATATCGGCGTCAAATCATCTGCCGCATACGGACGAAATGATGGATCGACACCCAGCGGAACCACGCGCACCTTGTCGCGAGGAACATGCAGTTGATCGACGAGCTCATCGGCGACGAATTGCGAGTCAGTCAGCACATGGGTGGCGCGCTCCAGCGTTCGCGGCAGATGGCGTTCGAGAAATCGCACGCGTTCAATCGGATGTGTCTCCGGATAACTCAGCCACGAAAGATCATGCACCGTCGAGATGGCCGGCCCGTCGAACGGCATCAGCACATAGTTCGGCGTGTGCAGCAAAAACCCGTCGAGGCGCCGCGTATGGAAATTGAACAATGCCGAGCGACCGCGTGCGTAGAGTTCCAGCGCATGGGTTCGAAACGGTATGCGCCGCCGCAGCAGAGCAATCGTCCTATTCGAGCGCAAGGCATCTTCGGGCTTTTCGACCCATTGGTAGGCCGAATACAGGCGCAGGTCGGTGATCGCCGGATGTATTGCCAGGCCGCGCGCAAGCTCAAGCGCGTACCGCCCAATGCCGGTCAGCGGTGCGGTGATCGCATCAACGTTGAGGATGACCTTCATCGCCGCGTTAGCTGCTGCGCTGTTCGCGGGCGACGTCGGCGGCGACCATGCGCCGGGTCAATTCGGTGAGATCGACGGTCGGGGAAAATCCGAAGTCTGCCTTCGCCTTCGCCGCATTGCCGACCAGCACCGGCGCATCGAGCGGTCGAAAGAAAGCCGCATCTACCCGGACCCGGGTCGTGCCGCTGCCGCGCTCCACACCCGTTTCGTCGACGCCCTTGCCGATCCAGTCGAGCTTGATGCCGGCCGCTGCGAACGCCGCAGTGGCGAAGTAGCGAACGCTCGCGGCGCGTCCGGTCGCAAGCACGTAGTCGTCGCCGCGCGCGCGCGTTGCCATCATCGCCAGCGCTTCGACGTATTCGGGCGCGTAACCGAAATCGCGGCGTGCATCGAGATTGCCGAGGGTTACCACAGACTCGCGGCCGAGTTTGATGCGCGCTGCGGCACGGCTTATTTTTCGGGTCACAAATACATCGTCGCGCAACTCCGATTCGTGATTGAACAGGATTGCACTACTGGCGCGCAGGTCAAAACTTGCACGCCAGCTTTGCACGCCGACATGCGCCACAAGCTTGGACAGACCATACGGCGACACCGGCGCGAGCGGTGTGCGCTCATCCTGTGGCGATTGCGCAGGAGTTCCGAATATCTCGGCGCTCGCCGCGAGCACAAAATGCGCCGTGGCTGCGCCTGCGCGAACCGCTTCGAGCAGATGCAGGGTGCCCAAGCCGTTGGTTTCTACACTCGCGAGCGGATCGCGAAACGATTCGGCCACCCGCGACTGACCGGCCAGGTGAAACACCGCATCCGGTTGCACGTCGACGACCAGATGCCGGCAGGCGTCGACGTCATCGAGATCGAGTTCGCACAGGCGCAACTGAGGATGTTCGGATATGCCCAACTCGGCAAGTCGCCACAAGGCACGTTTACCACTCGCTGACTCATTGCCGGCGCGGCGCGTACCGACAACGCTGACACCCGACTTCAACAAGTGCGCGGCGAGCAAGGCACCGTCCTGCCCACTGATGCCGGTAATCAAGGCGCGCTTAAAGTTCGCGGCGGCGGATTCGGGCTTGCTGATCACGGAATTCAGGTGGTCGACTCCAGCCATTGGTTTGCCATCCTAGCGCCATTGGGTGCTCTCGCGCAGGAAATGCCAAGCAATCCTGCCAATCGCTCGACTTCGGCTGCATGTTCGCTATCAACACTGATTTCAATGGCTTCGAAAGCGTAGCGTTGCAGCCACTCCCAAAGCATTTGGCGAGGGCGTAGCGCACGAGCCGGAACTCGCGGCAGCCAGCCGGGCACACGCTCGATGATCTGGACGTCCGTATCGTCAACATGCCGACCCAGAATCGTGTCCTCGCCATCACGCAGCATTTCCCAGATTTCCGAATTGACAGCACCATCCATATCGTTCGGAGCATTGGCGATCCGAAGAACGCGTGGACGCGGCGGCTCGGCCATGGCGAACGCCCTTCGCACCCGCCAGTCGAGCACGCGTCGCTCGAATGAAAACAGGCTTGCGGCGATAGCTGTTTCGTAGTGCGGCCAGCGCTCCCGGAGCACGGTCATGCCGGCACGTCCGAGTGCCGCTCGACGATCGACACCGAAACTCTGCGAGCGCGCGTGGCGCACCAGCACGTTGCCGGCAATGACATGCACAAAACCCGCCGCTTCGGCGCGCTGGCAGAAATCGTTTTCCTCACCATAGCCTTGCGGAAAAGCCTCGGCATCGAAATCGCCCACCGAGGCAAGCACGCGGCGCTTGATGTACATGCAAAAACCATTGCCGGTCGGCAGCGCCGGATAGGCGAGCCCGGATTGCTGCCACAACGCGCGCGCCGCGCCAGCGAATGACCAGGCTGCGGGGAAAGGATTCTCCCGTTCAAGTTCCGGCACGGAAAACGCCCCGGCATTGTCGGACACGGCGGTGACGGTGCCGATGTCCTCACGCGACACAGCAGCGCGACGCAGACCGGTCAACCAATGCGCAGCGATCTCGGTATCGGCATTGAGCAGAACCACATCGGCCGCGCCCGCTGCGCGCATGCCGCGATTGACAGTAGCGCTGAAGCCGCAATTGGCAGGATTCCGCAGCACGCTCCAATTTGGATGATCGGCATGGCGTTGCAGCAGCGGAGCGATCGTCGGATCGTCGCTCGCGTCATCGATGACAATTACACGCACGTCGTTCGGTGTGTGTTTGACCACTGAATCAAGGCACACCGCCACGGCAGCGGGCGCATTGAAAACCGGAATGATGATCGCGACCTCAGCCTTCATCGCGTCGCATGCGAACGGCAACAACCATTCGCCGGCAACTGGCGGCGCGAGAGCAAGTGG
>JBDTOS010000230.1:0-4836 GCA_039933095.1 Dokdonella sp. | reverse complement strand
GAAGGCAATCCGCGCGTGGCCGTCAGCGGTCGTATCACCGCAATTGAAATCGACCCCACCGACCCGAACAAGGTCTATGTGAGCGCAGCGCAAGGCGGCGTCTATCGTTCGCTCGATGGTGGCGCGACGTGGGTGCAGTTATTCGACAGTGCGCAAAGTCTGGCGGTGGGCGCGCTCAACCTGGATGCCGCCAACAATCGGCTCTGGGTTGGCACCGGTGAAGGCAATCAGGGCGGCGATAATTTCGCCGGCATCGGCCTGTATCGCATCGACAACGTCAATACTAGCCCAGCTTTGGTCGGCCCGATCAATCCGGTTCGTAACTACAATGACGGCGGCGGCAGCCCGGTTAGCTCGGGATTCTTCACCGGCCGTTCGATCACGAAGATCGCGCGCTATCCCAATGATCCGAATACGCTGCTGATTGGGGTTGGGGGCGGTGGTACCGGACTGGATGGATTTCCACCGTTTGGCAACAACTCGCCTCCGCTGGCGATGCAGGGGTTGACGAAACTGTCCAATGCCGGCGGTGCGATTGGTGGAATCACCGGTACGCGAGTTGCGGTCAGCACAATCGATACTGGGCAGGGTTTGTGCCTCGATACTCCGTGCACGGTTGATCGTGCAGTGTTCGACATCGTATTCGATCCGCAGGACGGTTCCGGCAATATAGTCATTGTGTCTCTTGGCGGCACTAACGTTGCAGGAGACGGTGGCATTTATCGCTCGGTCAATGCCTTGGCAGGATCGCCGACGTTCACCCAGACTTTCATTACTACCTCGCCGGATGCCGGGCTCTCGCGTCTGGATCTGCGCGCGTTTGCGCGCGGCGGCAGCACGTTCATCTATGCAGCTAGCGGCGAGCCAGCCAACAACACCGGTTCCGGGGGCGCGGCACTGTGTATCGATGCCGATTCTTCGGGCGCACTGCGCCGTTCGGGCGATGGCGGTCTGACCTGGAGCAACAAGCTGGCGGGCGGTGGCGGGTTCTGCGGCGGCCAGTGCTTCTACGATATTGGGTTCGCGGTGATTCCCGGTGTGAGCATCGCCAGCGACAAGTTGCTGCTTGGCGGCAGCTACAACGGCACCTGCTCCAAGCAGCAGGCGACCTCTCTCGATGGCGGCGCGACGGAGTTTGCCGATCAGGCAACTGGCACGCATGCCGACACCCACGTGATCAAGGTCGCGCCGTCGAATCCACTGATCGTCTATCGCGGCGATGACGGCGGCGCGTTCAAGTCGGTCGACGGCGGCAACACCTGGGCGACGTTGAACAACGCGACGTTGCGGGCAACCCAGTTCCAGAGCATCGCCCTGCATCCGACCGACCCGAGCATCACCCTCGGCGGCACCCAGGATAACGGCACCGTGCGCATGAACGGTGGACCGACCTTCCTGCATGCCGACGATGGCGACGGCGGCTACGCGATGATCGATCAGGGCACGCCGACCGTGATGTATCACACCTACTACAGCGGGGTTGCCAATCAGATCGGCTATGCGGTAAGCACTTCCAGCGGTGACTTCAACACTTGGAATTATCGGGGATGTTCCGGCATGGGTGTAGGCAACGGTATTTCGTGCACGGTTTCCGCAGTGAATTTCTACGCACCGACCGCGCTTGGTCCCGGGACCCCGAACACGACCTATTTCGGCAGCGATCGATTGATGCGTTCGTCCGATATGGCCACGAATCATGTCACCGTCAGTCAGGCTCCGCTGGTGAACGGAGTTGCGATCAGCGCGATCGGAATAGCCAGGCAGGACGACGGCTACCGAATGGTCGGCAATAGCGACGGCCATCTCTGGTACACGACCACGGGTTCAGCGACCCTGACCAGTCTCGACCCGGTCGGTGGCGGTAGCATGATCCCGGATCGATATGTATCGCGGGTGGTGTTCGACCCGACCAACAAGAACACGGCCTACGTCACGCTCGACGGCTACATGTTCGGTACTGCGGCCGCGAACTCGCATGTGTGGAAGATTACCAATCTGAACACGACGCCTGTCCTGACCGCGATCAACGGCAGCGGTGGCGGCGCACTGCCGGATGTGCCGACCAACGCGTTCGCGGCCGATGCCACCGACCCGCTGTTCCCCGGCATTACCGTGCTGTATGTCGGCACCGACATCGGTGTGTATCAATCGACCGACAATGGCGCCAACTGGATTCCGTACGGCAGCGGCCTGCCGCGCGTCGCCGTGTTCGACATGGCCGTGCATCCGGTTACCCACGTATTGCGTATCGCTACTCATGGGCGCGGATTGTGGGAGGCGAGCGTGAGCGACGTGATCTTCGCGAACGGGTTCAACAACTGATCGATTCGCCGCGTACAAGGAAAAACGACATGCGCCCCGATCCGTATCACGACTCGTGATGCAGATCGGGGCGTAGTTTTTTGTGCGTCGAAATCGTGGTCGATGCGATCGGACGCGATCAACGCGGGCAATCGATCACGACCGTTTCGATTTCCTTCGGCACGGTCTTCGCTCCGCGTCTGCGCCATAGTCCATCGCCAACAAAGATCGCCAGTGCGATCCAGATCAGCACAAAGCCGACCGCACGTTCGCGCGCGAAAGGCTCGCCGAGGACCAGAACACCGCACAACAACTGCATCGTCGGTGCGATGTATTGCAGGATTCCGACGATGGAAAACGGAATGTTGCGCACAGCGAACGCATAGCCGATCAACGGCAGCGCCGTGAGCGCGCCGCCGAGCACGAGCAGCAGATCGATGCGCCATCCCCATGCGCCGGCAAAGCCTCCATCACCGTGGGTTTCGCCCCAGAACAGCAGGCCGAGAGCCGGGAGAAACAAGTACACGCTTTCGACTCCGAGGCCGCGAATCGGTTGCACCGCGACCACCTTGCGGATCAGTCCGTAGATTCCGAATGAAACCGCCAGAGTCAGCGCGATCCACGGAAACTGGCCGTAGTTGAATGTCAGCCACAGCACGCCCGCCGTAGCGACTGCGACCGAGACCCATTGCGTGCGATTGAGTCGCTCGTGGAGCACGACGACCCCAAGCAGCACGTTGAGCAGCGGATTGATGAAGTAGCCAAGACTGGTCTCCACCACATGGCCGGCGTTGACCGCCCAGATATACAAACCCCAATTGAGCGCGATGAAAAATCCGCTCAGGGCCAGCATCCACGCCGCGCGCGGTTGCGCAAGCGTCGCGCGCAACCAGCCACGGCCGTACTTCCAGACCAGCCACGCGCATACCAGCAGCGTGCTCCAGACGATGCGATGGGCAATGATCTGCAGCGACGGCACCGTCTTGAGCAGATGCCAGTACAACGGCATCAATCCCCATAGCACGAACGAGCCGACTGCGACCCACCAGCCGCGGCGATCGTTGGCCATCGCAGTATTCAAGTAACGGACGCCATGGCGCCGAGACGTTTGCGCATCTGCCAACGCACCAGCAGCAGGCTAAGCACCGCCTGCATGGCCACGGTCGCGACGGACAGATACCAGACGTAAACGAGCTTGAAGTCGGGCTGCCGCGATAACCACACGACCGGCACCGCGAACGTGACCAGACGCGTCGCCGTGCTGATCAGCGCCGGCCATGTGTTGCCGAGTGCCTGGAACATGCCCGAGCAGGTGAAGATCAAACCCTGCGCAACAAAATTCCACGAGATGATATGAAGGGACTGTGCGCCGATCGCGATCACGTCCGGTTCGGCGGTGAAGCGCGAAATGAACCACTGCGGCTGCCACTGGCACACCAAGGTAAGCGCGAACATGACGATGCTGCTCATGACCGCGCCGGTCAGCAATGTCTCACGTACGCGAGCGGGCAGGCGTGCTCCGAAATTCTGTCCGGCCACGGCCGGTGTTGAAAACGCGATTGCCATGGCCGGCAGGAAGATCGCCTGCATCACGCGTCCGCCGACACCGAAGCCGGCCTGCGCGGCGGCACCGAAATCGCGGATGACGGCGTAGATCACTGCCATGAACAGAAACATCAGAGCGAACTCGGCACCGGCCGGAAACCCGATCGCGAGCATGCGCTTCCACGTATGCAGGCGTGGCCGCCATTGCTCCGCATGGAAACCAACATAGTGCTCCATGCGCATGAAGTACACCGTCATCAGCACAACACCAAAGCCGATCGAAATCGAGCTCGCGAGTCCGGCGCCGGCCACGCCGAACGCATGGCCGGTACCCCAGCCGGCGATCAATACCGGTGCGAGCACGATGTTCATCAGCAGGGTGAGCACCTGCACGACCATGGTCGGTTTCACGATACCGGTACCGCGCAGCGCCGAACCCATTGAAATGAGCGCGAACTGCAATGCGAGCCCCGGAATATAGTGATAAAGGTACGAAATTCCGTTCGCCGTCGTCGCCGCATCGGCGCCGATCGAATGCATGTACCAGCCGCCCAATCCGTAGCCGACCAGCAGGGTGAGCGCGGCACAGACTGCTGACAGCACCAGCGACTGGTTGAAGATCAGGTTCGCATCGGGCTGGTCCTTGCGACCCACGGCATGCGAAATCAGCGCGACCGTGCCGACACCGAGCATCTGGGTCAGGCCCATGATGATGAACATCACGGTGCCGCCGAGACTCACACCGGCAATCGCGGCATCGCCGAGCTGGGCGACGAAATACAGGTCGACGAGGAAATACAGCGTCTGGATCAGCATACCGACAACCATCGGCGCAGCCATCTCGAGAATATGCCGCGCGATCGGCCCGGTGGTGAGGTCTTTCATTTATTGCCCCTGCTGGATACTTGCGAGCTTCGCGCTCGCCGGGATTGTGCGTGCGCATTGTGCCGATGCTGGCGATTCATCGCCATCCTTTTTCGTGTTCGACTG
>JBDTOS010000229.1:0-4841 GCA_039933095.1 Dokdonella sp. | reverse complement strand
TTTGGATATCGCTGATGATGACCTTGCCGCTGGCGAAATACGGATAGTTGCTCCACGCGCCGTCGTAGCCCGAGGTATTGTTGCCGGGGTAGGTATCGAAATAGGCAACCTCGTTCAGCGATCCGGAATCGATCTGGTCGAGCTTGAGGATGCGCAAGCCGCTCTTGTAATCGGCCTCGTAGGCGAAACCATCGTGGATGTACAGATTGTGGTCGCTGGATGTGGTTGGACCGGTGTAGGTAAACGCAAGCGTCGGCGCGGTCAGACTCTGCACGTCCCAGACATAGGTATATGTATTGTGGCCGTCGTTGACTTCATCGGTCTCGTCATCGACGAGCAGGTGGCGACGATCGGCGGTCAGCCAGTTTTGATGCGTGTAGCCAGAGCCTGGGTACGGGGTCCGTGACAACTGCACCGGTGCCGATTTATTGGTGACATCGACGATCGTCACCGTGTCTTCGTTCGCCGCGAAGCACACTTCGTGCCCGGTGTAGCGGCTATCGGGGCCGTCGTACATGATGCATTGCGCGTCGTGGGTGTAGCCATCGGCACTGAAGCAGCCGGCGAATGTCGGCACCAGCGGATTGCTGATATTGATCATGTGCAGGCCGGCAAGGCATTGCTGGGTACCCTGGCGCGAGCCGACCGCATAGGCGAATCCGGAATCCTCGTTGATCACGAGGTTGTGAGCTTTCCCGAACTGGCCATACCAGGCGTCTTCGGTAAACGTGACCGGCGCGCCGACGACGTTGCGCAACTTGTACAGATCGAACACCTGCATGCCGTGATTGGTCGCCTCTGAAACGATGAATGCGTAGTGGCCCATCGTCTTGATATCGCGCCAGGTCGAGTTGCTTGAGTGCGTCGCGAGGTTGCCGAGCAACACGGGATCATCGTCGGTGATATCGACAAACGCGGTTCCGTTCGACAACCCAACCAAGGCGTATTCGCGGCCATTCAGCGGATCGGTCCAGCCCCAACTGTCGTTGCCGTTGCCGCCACTGTTGACGCGCAACTGAGTCAGGTTCAGATGACCGAGCAAATCGATCTTGTTGCACGGATAACTTTCTGCCAACCCGCCGACACACGGAGTGCCGTGACGTGGCACCGGTGCGGCAATGGCAGGCGCTGTAAACGAGCATGACAAAAGCAACGACAACGCCAGCAGTCTTGACACGAGCATGCGCAAAACCCCCAAACTTTACCGACGCGCACACTATCACAGCGAGGCAGTGGATTCGGTGATTTCCGCCGTACTGAGACGGTTCTCGGGAGCTATCTTTCGTAGGAGCGACCCATCGCCGCGACCAGACATCCCGATCCTTCCAGGCATCTCAACTTCCAGCCAACTCATCGCGGTCCGCCTGTCCGATCGCACTACTCCCAACGAATAGCTCGCGCGACCATTCAGCCCGCAAGCGCGAACGCGTTCGGCACCAGATAATGATCGACCAGCAGAAATCCGAACAGCGCCATCAGGTAGATGATCGAGTAGTTGAATACACGCATTGCAAACCACTCGTCGGGCGGATTCATCAAACGGATTGCGTAATACAGAAATCCGCCGCCGAGCACGAGCGCGCCGCCGAGGTAGAAAAATCCGCTCATGCCGGTCAAGTACGGCATCACGGTGACGAGTACCAGCAGGATCGTATAGGCGAGCACGTGCCAGCGCGTGTAGGCGACGCCGTGGGTGACCGGCAGCATCGGCACCTGGGCGCGCGAATAATCCTCGCGACGAAAAATCGCCAGCGCCCAGAAATGCGGTGGCGTCCAGAGGAAGATGATCAGGAACAGCAGCAGCGCGTATGGATGCACGTGACCGGTGACCGCCGCCCAGCCGAGCACCGGCGGCGCGGCACCGGCGGCACCGCCGATGACGATATTTTGCGGTGTCGCGCGCTTGAGCCACGCGGTATAGACCACGGCGTAACCGATCAACGATGCGAATGTCAGCAGCGCAGTCAGCACATTGACGAAGACAACCAGAATCGTCATCGACAGCGCACCGAGCAGCAGCGCGAAAATCAGCACCTGGCGCGGCGCGAGCGAGCCGGTTGCGAGCGGTCGCTGCGAGGTGCGCGCCATCAACCGATCGATGCGTTGATCGATCAGGTGATTGATCGCCGCTGCCGAGCCCGCCGCGAGCCAGATGCCGATGCTGCCGGCGATCAGTGGTTGCAGAGGCGGCAAACCGGGCACGGCGAGAAACATGCCGATGATCGCGGTGAATACGATCAAGGCGACGACGCGCGGTTTGGTCAGTTCGAGATAATGCTTGAACTTCATCGGCTTGAACTTCATTGCGCGATGGGTCCAGGTGATGCGCGACTGGCGATGGCGAGCTGCTCCTCGACGAGATCCGCGACTGGCACACAGCTGTGTACCAGCAAAGCAACCAGTGCGAGCAACAGCAATGCGGCGACGCCGTTGTGCGCAGTCGCGATCACAAGCGGCAACGCGAATACGACATTGCTGATGCCGAGCGCGATCTGTGCGATCAGCAACGCCGCAATCGTCGCGGCAAGCGCGTGCACGCGACGGCGCCATGCAGCGAAAACAAGCGCGAGCACGTAGCCGAACACGATCAGTGCGCCGATACGATGCGCGATCTGGATCGCACTGCGCGCCGGCAGATCGAGCACGCCACCTTCGTAGTTCACACCGATACCGCGCCACAGCACGAAGCCTTCGCGAAAATCGGTGGCCGGCCACCAGTGGCCGAGGCATTGCGGGAAATCGATGCCGCATGCTGTCGCCGCATAGTTCGCGCTGGTCCATCCACCGAGCGCAATCTGACATGCGACCAGTACAACACCGACGACGATCATCGGTCGCAATCGCAGCAACGATGGTGACGGCTGCTCGCGCACGATCAGTTGCAACGCGATCGCGCCGAGCAAGGCGAACAACAGCAAGCCGCCAAGCAGATGACCCATCACGACAATCGGTTTCAATTGCAGGGTGACGGTCCACATGCCGAGCATGGCCTGGAAGATCACCACCGTCAGCGTGATGACGGCGATGCGCCAAGGCATGCGCCGATCCAGACCGGTCGCGACGATCACTGGAATCAACATCGCAATGATCGCGAACGCCATCGACAACGCAAACGCGCCGTGCAGATAACTGAAGACACCGAGTGCCGCCGACACTGCCGCGCCGATCAACAGCACCGTCGCGCGTGATCTGCCACGCACGGCGACCAGCGCGATCCCAAGCACGAGAACGCCTAGCGTCCCGGCAAGCATGCGATGCACCTGCTCGCGCCAAGCCTTGTGGGTTTCGAACGGACGATCCGGAAACGCGGCGTTGGCCGATTCAATTTCCTGTGCGTGGCCGGGCCAGGTCGCTTTGCCATAGCAGGTCGGCCAGTCCGGACACGACAACCCGGCATTCGACAAACGCACGAACGCACCGAACACGATCACGCAACATGCGAACAGCGTCGCGAGCAGGGCGAGCCGGCGCAGCATGACGGAGGAATCGGTACGCACGGGTATCATCATTGCTCAGCGCAGCAAGCGCGAAATATCCTTGCGCAATCCGTTGCCGTCGTAACCGGCGGCGTAGCGCAAAGCGAGATAGCCTTCTGGATCGACCAAAGCTGCACTGACCTGATCCGGCTGCGACGGACGCAATGCAGACAGGTGCAAATCGCTGTCGCGCACCAGCAGCAGGGGTTGCAGTGAATCCATTTGCGCGGGCGTCAGCGTCGCATCGACGACGACAACGCGCAGCTTGTCGATCTTTTGCGCGAGGCTCAGGCGCACACGCCGCAACTCGTCAAGTTTCGCCAGACATTGCGTTGCGCAATCGGGGCCGGTCAATCCGAGCAGGGTCCAGCGCTCGTGATCCGGATCTTTCCAGTCGAAGCGCGTGCCATCGGCGTAGTTCAGGGTCAGGTCGCTCAGGGCCTGTGCCGGCGACACCAACTCGCCGTAGTTGCGCAGATGGCCCGGCCGCCAGCCATTGAGGAACAAGACATAGGAGCCGACGACCGGCAGGAAAAACAGAAGAAAGACCGCGATCAGCCCGAATCTGCGCCGGTTGCGCTGGCGCTGATCGGGAACGGCGGAGTCGTCATTTTTTTCGCTGGGCAAATTCATTTCTTGTTCCTGCGCCGATGCATGACGCCAAACAGCACGATGGCAGCAATCGCGAACGAAAACCACTGGAACGCGTAGGCGCGATGGCGCGCCGGGGGCATCGTTTCCGGCTGCCAGGTGCGTTCGAATCCACTGCCTGGATCGGGATCGAGCAGCAGGACATGATCGTCGAGCTTGCGACCGAGATCGGCCGAGATTTCCGCAAGGTCAATACGAATCGTGCGCTTCGGCCAGGTCGTCTGCGCCGGCAAGGCGTCACCGCCCATGCGCAATCCGATTGCCGGTGGCGGTGCGTACAGGCCAGTCAGGGTCTGCTCGGTGTCCGCCGCTGGCGGGATTTTTTCCGAACCGGATGAGAGTGCGCGAAATCCACGATCGACCAGCAGCGCCGTGCTGCCATCGGCCGGTTCGAACACGGCGTAGGCAACAACACCGACACGTCCGCCACGTGTCTGATCGTCGAGCAGGTAGGTGTGCGCGGAATCGTAGTGGCCGCTGATGGCGACGCGAGGGAAAGTCGTCGTCGTCGCTATTCGGCGCGCTTGTTCAAGCGCCGTCGGTGCGGCCGTGGTGGCTTGCGCGAACGCCGTCAGCAGACGCTCCTTTTCATCGGCGCGATCAAGCTGCCAAAACCCGGCGCGCACGAACAAGGCAACGCCGGCGATCGTCGTTGCCAGCGCCCACCAACGCGGCCTGCGCCAATGCGCGCTCACGGAAACGTTATACTCGCGA
>JBDTOS010000228.1:0-4842 GCA_039933095.1 Dokdonella sp. | reverse complement strand
ACCTTGGCCAAGGTGCGGCGCGAGCGTATGGGCCATATCGAACTGGCCAGTCCGACTGCACACATCTGGTTTCTCAAGTCTCTGCCGTCGCGCATCGGCCTGATGCTCGACATGACCCTGCGCGATATCGAGCGCATCCTCTACTTCGAGGCCTACGTGGTTGTCGAACCGGGCATGACCACGCTTGAGCGCGGGCAACTGCTGAACGAGGAGCAGTATCTGCAAGCGGTCGAGGAATACGGCGACGAATTCGACGCGCGCATGGGTGCCGAAGCAGTCTACGAACTGCTCAAGACAATCGACCTGAGCCAGGAGATGGTCAAGTTGCGCGAGGAAGTCGGCGCGACCAATTCCGAAACCAAACTCAAGCGTCTGTCCAAACGCATCAAGCTGGTCGAGGCGTTCTACGAATCGGGCAACCGTCCCGAATTCATGGTCATGACGGTTCTGCCGGTGCTGCCACCGGATTTGCGTCCGCTCGTGCCGCTCGATGGTGGTCGTTTTGCGACGTCGGATCTCAACGATCTGTATCGCCGCGTCATCAACCGTAACAACCGCCTCAAGCGCCTGCTAGAACTCAATGCGCCGGATATCATTGTGCGCAACGAAAAGCGCATGTTGCAGGAATCGGTCGATGCGTTGATGGACAACGGGCGTCGCGGTCGCGCGATTACCGGCACCAACAAGCGTCCGCTCAAGTCGCTGGCCGACATGATCAAGGGCAAGCAGGGACGATTCCGCCAGAACCTGCTCGGCAAGCGCGTCGACTATTCGGGCCGTTCAGTCATCGTGGTCGGTCCGACCTTGAAGCTGCATCAGTGCGGCCTGCCGAAGAAGATGGCGCTCGAGTTGTTCAAGCCATTCATCTTCTCGAAGTTGCAGCGGCGCGGCATGGCGACCACGATCAAGGCGGCGAAAAAGCTCGTCGAGCGCGAGAGCGCCGAGGTGTGGGACATCCTTGAGGAAGTAATCCGCGAGCATCCAGTCCTGCTGAATCGCGCGCCGACCCTGCATCGTCTTGGTATTCAGGCGTTCGAGCCGGTGTTGATCGAGGGTAAGGCGATCCAGTTGCATCCCCTCGTTTGCACCGCGTTCAACGCCGACTTCGACGGTGACCAGATGGCTGTCCACGTGCCGCTGTCGCTGGAAGCACAACTCGAAGCCCGCGCGTTGATGATGTCGACCAACAATATCCTGTCACCCGCCAATGGTGAGCCGATCATTGTGCCGACCCAGGATGTCGTGCTCGGTTTGTACTACATGACCCGCGGTCTCGAAAACGCCAAGGGCGAAGGCATGGTGTTCGCCAACGTTTCCGAAGTGCACCGAGCTTACGAGAATCGTGCGGTCGAATTGCACGCCAAGATCAAGGTACGCCTGCATCAGATCGAGATTGGCGAGCAGAAGGAGCGCAGCGAGAAGACGACGATCGTCGAAACAACGGTCGGACGTGCGCTGCTGTTCGAAATTCTGCCGGAAGGCTTGCCGTTCGAACTGGTCAACGTCGAACTCAACAAGAAGGCAATCTCGCGTCTGATCAACCAGTGCTATCGCCGCCTTGGCTTGAAGGACACCGTCGTATTCGCCGACAAGCTGATGTACACCGGATTCCACTATGCGACGCGTGCCGGCATTTCGATCGGTATCGACGACATGAAGATTCCGGCCGAGAAGAAGGGCATCCTCGAAAGCGCCGAAAAGGACGTGACCGAGATCCAGGAGCAGTACCAGTCTGGTCTGGTCACGGCGGGCGAACGCTATAACAAGGTCGTCGATATCTGGTCGCGTACCAACGAGTTGGTTGCCGGCGCGATGATGAAAGGCATCGGCTTCGACAAGATCACGACGGCAAAGGGCGAGAAGATCGAGCAGAAGTCGATGAACTCGTTGTACATCATGGCCGACTCCGGCGCGCGTGGTTCGGCGGCGCAGATTCGTCAGCTCGCCGGCATGCGCGGGCTGATGGCGCGCC
The DNA here is from genome assembly GCA_039933095.1 of Dokdonella sp. GTDB lineage: Bacteria > Pseudomonadota > Gammaproteobacteria > Xanthomonadales > Rhodanobacteraceae > Dokdonella. The sequence goes on along the minus strand of JBDTOS010000228.1, from coordinate 2,870 downwards.
CGGATGGCTCGATCATCGAGACGCCGATCAAGGCGAACTTCCGTGAAGGCCTCGATGTTCTGCAGTACTTCAACTCGACCCACGGCGCTCGTAAAGGTCTGGCCGATACCGCACTGAAGACGGCCAACTCGGGTTATCTGACCCGACGTCTCGTCGATGTCGCCCAGGACGTGGTCGTCACCGGCGTCGATTGCGGCACCAGCAATGGCTTAACGATGGCACCGATCGTCGAAGGCGGCGATGTGGTCGAGCCGTTGCGTGATCGCGTATTGGGTCGCGTGGTGGCCGAGGATGTGTACGCCCCCGGCAACGACGAAGATCCGATCGTCACGGCCGGAACGCTGCTCGATGAGAAGATTGTCGAGCGTATGGAAGCGGAAAGCGTGCAGTCGGTATTGGTGCGTTCGCCGATCACCTGCGATGCCCGTTTCGGCGTTTGCGCAACCTGCTATGGTCGAGATCTGGCGCGCGGGCATCTGGTCAACATCGGTGAAGCGGTCGGCGTGATTGCCGCGCAGTCGATCGGTGAACCAGGTACCCAGCTGACGATGCGTACATTCCACATCGGCGGTGCCGCGTCGCGTGCCGCTGCGGTGGACAACGTCCAGGTCAAGACCACCGGCACAATCAAGTTCAACAACCTGAAGACGGTGGCTCACGCAGCTGGGCATCTGGTTGCGGTGTCACGCTCTGGCGAATTGTCGGTCATGGATGCGCACGGCCGTGAGCGCGAACGCTACAAGATTCCATATGGCTCGGTTATCGATTCAAAGGATTCTTCCGCCGTCAAGGCCGGTCAGACTGTCGCGAAGTGGGATCCACATACCCATCCTATCGTCTCGGAAGTGGCCGGCGTCATTCGCTTCATCGACTTCATCGATGGCATCACGATCCAGGAGCAGGTTGATGAATTGACCGGCTTGGCCAGTTCCGTCATCACCGATCCGAAGCGACGTGGCATGATGGCCAAGGACTTGCGTCCGATGGTACGTCTGGTTGACAAGAAGGGTGGCGAATTGCGTCTGCCGGGCACCGATATTCCGGCGCAGTACTTTCTGCCGGCAGGTGCGATCGTGTCGTTGCAGAACGGCGCGCAGGTCGGTGTCGGCGATGTCGTCGCGCGTATCCCGCAGGAAACCTCGAAGACCCGCGATATCACCGGTGGTCTGCCGCGAGTGGCCGATTTGTTTGAGGCACGAAAGCCGAAGGAGCCGGCCATTCTTGCAGAGCGCTCGGGCATCGTCAGCTTCGGCAAGGACACCAAGGGCAAACAGCGTCTGATCATCAAGGATGTCGATGGCAACGAGCATGAAGAGCTGATTCCGAAATGGCGTCACGTAATCGTGTTCGAGGGCGAGCATGTCGAGAAGGGTGAAACCGTCGTCGATGGTGAGCCGAACCCGCATGACATCCTCCGCCTGCTCGGGGTCGAGCCGCTGGCGTCCTACCTGGTCAAGGAAATTCAGGACGTCTATCGTTTGCAGGGCGTGCGAATCAACGACAAGCACATTGAAGCGATCATCCGGCAGATGCTGCGCAAGGTCGAAATCAGCGCGGCCGGCGACACCCGTCACCTGCGTGGTGAGCAGATGGATCGCATGCGCGTGCTTGAGGAAAATTCGCGCGTTGTCGCCCGCGATGAACAGCCTGCCGAATATCTGCCGGTCCTGCTCGGGATCACCAAGGCTTCGCTGGCGACCGAATCGTTCATTTCCGCGGCGTCGTTCCAGGAAACAACCCGCGTGCTGACCGAGGCAGCTGTTCGTGGCAATCGCGATACCTTGCGCGGTTTGAAGGAAAACGTTATAGTTGGGCGCTTGATTCCAGCCGGAACCGGTCTGGCCTTCCACTCCCAACGTCGGGAGCGACAGGGGCAACTGACAGAATCCGAGCGGGAAATGCTGAGTGCCACGAGTTCGGTGGCCGAAGCGGTGGCGGAAGATGGTGATGCGGCTTAACTGATTCGCATCGCCAACCTCGAAATGAGGCGCGATGGATGCGCCTCGTGTTCGAAGCAAGGATGCCGGCATGACCTTGATGGTTTTGCCGTCCGCTGAGTACACCTTTTTCATGACAGGCCAACGCACCGGCCTGTCTTTTGTTTCTCCTCGATTTGAGTCGAATCGATTCGAATCAAACCACAAAAAATCATCGGCAATGTCTACAGTCAATCAGTTGGTACGCAAGCCACGCAGTCCGAAGAGCTACAAGAGTGCTTCTCCGGCGCTGGCGAATTGCCCGCAGCGGCGCGGCGTTTGCACGCGCGTGTACACGACGACCCCTAAGAAGCCCAATTCGGCGCTGCGCAAGGTCGCCAAGGTTCGCTTGACCAACGGCTTCGAAGTCATCAGCTACATCGGTGGCGAAGGCCACAACCTTCAGGAGCACTCGGTGGTGCTGATTCGCGGCGGTCGCGTCAAGGACCTGCCAGGCGTTCGCTACCACACCGTGCGCGGCAGTCTCGATGCATCGGGAGTTACCAAGCGCCGCCAGAGCCGTTCCAAGTACGGCGCCAAACGCCCGAAAGCCTGACCCCGGATTCTGCGCCTGGCAGTCCGTAGTGGACTGATGGTCGCGCTTCACTGTTGTTTTTGATTTTCTGTTGATCTGTGTGATCCAACCAATTTGCGAGCAAGGTCTGAACGATGTCGCGTAAAGGTTCCATATCAAATCGTCCAACGCTGCCCGATCCCAAACACGGGAGTCAGGTGATCGCTCGATTCATCAACATGGTGATGAAGAGCGGCAAGAAGTCGGTTGCCGAGCAGATCGTCTATGGCGCGCTCGACCATATCGGTCAGAAGCATGCCGAGCCGGTCGGCGTCGTTGAAAAGGCGCTGGGCAACGTTGCTCCTGCGGTAGAAGTGAAG
>JBDTOS010000227.1:0-4862 GCA_039933095.1 Dokdonella sp. | reverse complement strand
GACGGAGGGTGGCTCGAAACGCGCTCTTCGGTTGTCGCTTGCCGGAATCTGGCCGAACTCGCCAGCTGATGCACGTTTTGGAAAAAGCCAGCGACGAAGCATCCGTTATCATTGGCGACCGCATTTCCCGCCTCCCCGATTTCCCGGTGCCGATGATCACGCTTGACGGCCAGCCCGCGCACTCCGCATTTCGCATCGACCGACTCAATCATGCGCTGGCTGCGCAAGGTTGCGGATGCGCTGTGTCGTCGTCGCGGTTCGTCTATTTCGTCGCTGCCGGCAGCAACTCAGTTGACGAGATCGATCGCTGGTGCGCGGTACTGGATGCACAGACCGGAGCACTGCAACCGGCAACACTCTGGACAGTGCCGCGTCTCGGTACAATCTCGCCGTGGTCGAGCAAGGCGACCGAAATTCTGCGCGGCTGCGGCTTTGCGGTGCAGCGGGTCGAGCGTGGAATCGCGTTTGCCATCGACAATATGCCGGCCGTGAATACCTCGGCGCGGTCCGCGGTTCTCGCTACGTTGCACGATCCGATGACCCAGTCAGTCGTTACTTCGCTGGCCGATGCCATCCATGTCTTCGATGTCGGAGAAGCCGAACCTCTCGTGCGCATCGCGCTCGCCGATGATGCGATCGCCGCGTTGACCGACGCCAATCAGCGTCTCGGCCTCGCTTTGGCGATCGATGAGATCGAATATCTTGCTGCGAACTACGCAAGCCTCGGCCGTGATCCAAGCGATGCCGAGTTGATGATGTTCGCGCAGGCAAACTCCGAGCACTGCCGGCACAAGGTGTTCAATGCCAGCTACGCGATCGACGGCGTTGCGCAACCGTTGTCGCTGTTCGCGATGATCCGCAACACCCATGCGCAGTCGCCGGCGCATACCCTGTCTGCGTACAAGGACAACGCCGCTGTTATAGCCGGTAACACGGGGCGACGATTTTTTGCCGATCCGCAAACGGACGTCTATTCCGCAACCGAAGAAACGGTCGATTATGCGATCAAGGTCGAGACCCACAATCATCCGACCGCGATCTCGCCGTTTCCCGGCGCAGCGACGGGTTCCGGCGGCGAAATTCGCGACGAAGGTGCTACCGGCCGCGGCGGTAAACCAAAAGCCGGCTTGACCGGTTTCAGCGTATCCCATCTGCGCATTCCGGAACTTCCCCGCCCATGGGAGAAGGCGCGGCCACTGCCACCGCGCTTCGCAACGGCGTTCGAGATCATGCGCGACGGACCACTCGGCGCGGCTGCGTTCAACAACGAGTTTGGACGACCTTGCCTCGGTGGTTATTTCCGTGCATTCGAGCAGGAAACCGGCGAGCCGGGCCGTCGCTTTGGCTACGACAAACCGATCATGATTGCCGGTGGCCTTGCCAATCTGCGTCATGGCGACGTGCAAAAGAACACGTTGCGCGCCGACGACGCAGTCATCGTGCTGGGTGGTCCTGCCATGCTGATCGGGCTCGGTGGTGGTGCCGCATCGTCGGTTGCTGCGGGAACCGGTTCGGCCGATCTCGATTTTGCCTCGGTGCAGCGCGACAACCCGGAGATGGAGCGGCGCTGCCAGGAGGTCATCGATGCGTGCTGGGCGCTCGGTTCCGGCAACTCGATTGTTTCGATCCACGATGTCGGCGCCGGCGGTTTGTCGAACGCGATCCCCGAGTTGTTGAACGATTCGGAAGTCGGCGGACGCATCGATTTGCGCAGCATTCCGAGCGACGATCCGCATCTGTCGCCGATGCAGCTATGGTGCAACGAATCGCAGGAACGCTACGTGCTCGGCCTGCGCTCCTCCGACATCGCGCGGTTCGAATCGATGTGCCGACGCGAGCGCTGTCCGTTCGCCGTCGTTGGCTACGTCACCGAAGAGCGCCGCCTCGTCGTCACCGATACGAAGCCCTCAGTCCTTGGTCCTCAGTCCGCAACGGTCATCGATCTTCCGCTCGGCGTGATCTTCGGCAAACCACCACGCATGCATCGCGATGCAAAGCGCGGCGTAGCCGGCGCTGCAAGTCGTGATTCGTTGAGCGGCATCACCCTCGACGATGCAATCGACAAGGTGTTGCGGCAGCCAGCGGTTGGCAGCAAATCGTTTCTGATCACGATCGGCGATCGCAGCGTCGGCGGCTTGTGTTCGCGCGATCCGATGGTCGGTCCATGGCAGGTGCCGGTCGCTGACTGCGCGGTGACACTTGTCGATTTCAAAGGTTTTGCCGGTGAGGCGATGGCCATGGGCGAGCGCACGCCGCTCGCGATCGTCGATGCAGCGGCCGCCGCGCGCATGGCGGTCGGCGAGGCGCTGACCAATATTGCCGCAGCACCCGTGCATCTGGACGAAATTCGTCTATCTGCAAACTGGATGGCCGCAGTCGGCCAGTCTGGGCAGGATGCGGCACTCTACGACGCCGTCCACGCGATCGGGATGGAGTTGTGTCCGGCACTCGATATCTCGATTCCGGTCGGCAAGGATTCGCTATCGATGCAAGTGGTGTGGAATGCCGATGGCACCGAACAGCGTACGCTGTCGCCGGTGTCGCCGATCATCACCGCGTTCGCGCGTGTTGCAGATGTGCGGGGCGCATTGACGCCGCAGTTGCAGTTAGATCAAGGTGCGAGTGAGCTGTGGCTGATCGATCTCGGCGGCGGCAAGAACCGACTCGGTTGCTCGGCTCTGGCGCAATGTTTCGAGCACGCGCTCGGTGCACCGCCGGATGTCGACGACGCGAAAAAACTGCGCGCATTTTTTGCTGCAATCCAGGCCGCCAATACCGCCGACCTGCTGCTGGCCTATCACGATCGCGCCGATGGCGGGGCGATCGTCGCGCTGATCGAGATGGCACTTGCCGGTCATTGTGGGATGGATATCGATCTTGCCGGGTGGGCCGACAATTTTCTGCCTGCGCTGTTCAATGAAGAGCTTGGTGCGATCGTGCAGGTGCGTACCCGCGATCGCGACGCGTTTTCGGCCGTGCTGAAAGAACACGGCGTCGCCGAGCTTGCCTTCTGTGTGGGCAAGCCACGGCATGAGATGCGTGTTTCGATTGCCAATGACGGCAAGGTACTTGCCGAATGGACGTGGACCGACTTGATGCGGACGTGGTCGGAAACGAGCCATGCGATGCAGCGTCGGCGCGACAATCCGGCCAGCGCCGACGCCGAGCTTGATTGGCGTTGCGATGCTGCCGATCCCGGAATTTCGCCGTTGCTGACCTTTGCGCCCGACGACGATATCGCCGCTCCGTATATTGCCCGAGGCGCACGTCCGCGCGTCGCAATCCTGCGAGATCAAGGTGTCAACGGCCAGATCGAAATGGCCGCAGCGTTCACGCGTGCCGGGTTCGATGCAGTCGATGTACATATGACCGATCTGCAAACCGGTCGGCATGAGCTCAAGGACTTTTCGGGATTCGCCGCCTGCGGCGGTTTCAGCTACGGCGACGTGCTTGGTGCCGGACGCGGGTGGGCGACGTCAATTCTGTTCAATGCGCAGTTGCGCGATCAATTCGCCGATTTTCTCGCCAACTCGAGTCGTTTCGCGCTCGGCGTCTGCAACGGATGCCAAATGCTGGCGAGCCTGAAGTCGATCATCCCCGGCGTCGAGCATTGGCCAAGCTTCGAGCGCAACACCTCGGAGCAGTACGAGGCGCGTTTGCTGAGCGTTGAAGTAATGGAGTCACCGTCGATCTTCTTCAGTGGCATGGCCGGGTCGCGAATTCCGGTTGTCGTCGCGCACGGCGAGGGACGCATGCAGTTCGCAAAACCCGATGACGCAAACGCGGTGACGCCTTGCCTGCGCTTCGTCGACAACAGCGGCGCGCCGACTGCGAACTTTCCGCTCAATTCGAACGGCTCGCCGGATGGTCTGACCGGACTTGCGGCAGCCAAAGGTCGAGTAACGATCCTGATGCCGCATCCCGAGCGCGTGTTCCGCAGCGTGCAGCTGAGCTGGCGGCCGCGCGAGTGGGGCGAAGACTCGCCATGGCTGCGCATGTTCCGCAATGCGCGCGCGTGGGTCGGCTGATGACCTTGTCGCCGATCCGCGAGTTTGCCCTCAAGGCATTGTTGTGGTTGCCGCTGAGCTTCGTGCTCTGGTTCGTGTTCGCCTCGCCGCTGGTATGGCCGGTCATGCAACTCGCCAAGGGCGTGTTGTTGTCCGCGTGGCCACAGTTGTTCAGCGATCTGAGCCAGGGCGCGGCGATCACCGATATCGGCAATCGCGTGATTGGCAATGGTGGTTATCTGATCACATTGACCACGCACATCATCGTCAGTACGACCGGGGCCGATGGCAGGTCTGCAATCGGTTTGCTGGAGCCGACACTCAATCCGCTTATCTACGGCTATTCGCTGCCGCTGTTTTCGGGTCTCGCGATGGCGACTCCAGTCACGATGCGGCGGCGCCTGCTTCAGTTCGCAATTGCTCTGTGCGTGATCTGGCTGGCGCAGGCATTCGGTGTGGTCTGTGAAAGCCTGAAATTCGTTGCCTTCGACGCCGGCCAACCCGGAATCGCCGCGATGGCCAAGGTAGGTATCTCGGCTGAAGTGATCGCGCTGGCCTACCAATTTGGCTATTTGATCCTGCCCGCCGTGGTGCCGGTGGCGCTGTGGATCGGTCTCAATCGCGACTTCATCGAGAATCTGATTCAGCGACCCAGGGACACTATGAACAAGCCCACGCAGGCGGCATGATGCCCAGAAGGATTCCAGATTGGTGTGCGTGGCGCAGCTCAGACTGGCTGTCTGCGCAAGCCGCGCGCGCCGATATGGGAGCCTTCTGGGCATCACCCCGGCATTGGACATCAAAGGTTTGGGGCCGATCTGTCTGCCCGCATATCCGCGTTGCGCCGTCTCGCCA
>JBDTOS010000226.1:0-4868 GCA_039933095.1 Dokdonella sp. | reverse complement strand
AAACGGGCGTAGCTCGTCATGACCAGCGGCATGAGCGGGCGAGCGATTCCTTCCCTACAATTGCGACCACACACGAAGCGGAGCCAACTCATGCGTTCTCAGGTATTCGTCAGTATCGTCCTTGCTCTCATTGCGTCCTGCGCCAACGCGACGTCGCGTAGCGATCAAATCCTGATTCAGGGCAACGCAGCCGGTAGCCAGACTGTCACGAGCGAAACCGGTGGATCGGCGCGAGTGGAATACTCCTTCAACGATCGCGGTCGCGGCGATCACATCGTGGCGACCTGGACGCTTGATGGAGCGGGAACTCCGGTCGAATACACCGGCACCGGCAACGACTACATGAAAGCGCCGGTCGAGGAGCATTTCTCGCTCAAGGATGGCACGGCGACTTGGAAGAGCGGTAGCGAACACGGCGAGCAGGCGGTGAAAAGCGCAGCGTTTTATGTGCCGGTCAACGCGCCGCCAGAAATCCTCGGTGTGCTGGCGCGCGCGCTGCTGAAAGCGCCGGATCATCGCCTGGCCCTGCTTCCGGCAGGCGAGGCGCGTATTCAAGCTGTTGCCTCCTCCACGGCAGGAAAGTCCGGCGGTTTGCAGCAATATTTGATCAGTGGGCTCGGTTTCACTCCGCAACCGATCTGGCTGGACAAAGATGGCGAGACGGCCGCGATCGTATCGGGGTGGTTCTCTGTCGTCCCCGAGAGTCGCGTTGCCGCGATTCCGCAATTGCAGGAAGAACAGGAACGCGCCGATGCAGTCTGGGCTGCCAAGCTGGCGAAGGATCTGGTGCGTGCACCAAAAGCACTACTGATCCGTAACGCACGTCTGTTCGATCCACGAGATCTGTCGGTCACCGCCAACACCAGTGTGTTGATCCGCGGCGAGCATGTTGTGCGCATTGCGCCGGACGCAAACATGGAAGCAGCAGCAGATGCCGAAGTCATCGATGCGAAGGGGCAATTCCTGATGCCGGGATTGTGGGACAACCACCAGCATTTCAGCGATATCGACGGCCTGCTCGATCTCGCCAATGGCGTAACCAGTGCTCGCGACATGGCCAACGATACCGATGCGTTTCTCAAGCGCGTTGCGCGTTTTGACGACGGTAGCGAAATCGGCCCGCGCGTGATCAAAGCCGGCATCATCGACGGAACCGGCGAGTTCGCCGGTCCGACAAAGATGCGCGCCGACAATGCCGCCGACGCGATCAAGGATGTCGACTGGTACGCCGACCACGGTTATGCGCAGATCAAGATTTACTCGTCGGTCAAACCCGAACTGATGCCGATCATCGCCGATCGCGCGCACGAGCGCGGCTTGCGCGTTAGCGGCCACGTGCCGGCATTCATGTCGGCGCGACAGTTTGTTGAAGGCGGCGCCGACGAAATCCAGCACCTCAATTTCATCTTCCTCAATTTCCTGTATCCCGAGGTCAAGGAAACGCGAAATCGCGATCGCTTCATCAAGGTTGCCGAGCGCGCGCAGGAATTCACGCCCGACAAGCCCGAAGTGCGGGAATTCATCGCATTTCTGAAAAAGCACCACACCGTACTTGATCCGACCATAGGCGTATTCGAAGCACTGTTCAGCGGCGATCCGAATGCAGTGACGCCTGGTCTTGAGAAAGTGGCTCCGCGCATGCCACCGCAGATCCGTCGCGGCATGTTGAGCGGCGCACTCGATGTTCCGAAAGGAAAGGAAGCTGCGTACAAAGCGGCGTTTCCAGCGATGCTCGCGATGCTCAAGGCCCTGCACGACGCCGGCGTGACGATCATTCCGGGCACCGACGCGCTCGCGGGATATCAGTTGCACCACGAACTTGAGCTGTACGCGCGAGCAGGCATCCCTCCCGCCGAAGTGCTGCGTATGGCAACGCTGACCCCGGCGCAGGTCATGGGCGTCGCTGGCAACCGTGGTGTCATTGCGCCCGGCAAATTCGCCGACATGATCCTGATCGACGGTGATCCTTCCGGTCAGATCGCCGATATCCGCAAGATCACAACGGTGATAAGGGGTGGCAAGATCTACGATTCGGTCGGAATCGAAAAGGCGCTCGGCATCGCGCCACGCTGAACCCGGCAAGGCAACGACAAAACTACCTCGGCTCGCGCTTCCAAACTTGCGTGCGACCCAACAAGGGCAAGCCGATATAGCCCCGCACTTCAAGTTCATCGCCGCCTTGGCTCAGGCTCATGCGGCAGGAATAGGATTTGCCGTTCTCAGGATCAAGAATGCTGCCGCCAGACCAATCGTCGCCGTCAGGGTGCATGCCTTCGAGTATCGTCATTCCGACAATGGGCTGGTCGCGGTGTTCACCGGTGCATGCACGACAACGAGGATTGTCTACCTCGATACTCTTGATAATTCGCACAACAGTTCCTTCGAACTTGCCGTCGTGCTCGTGGATTTCCACGAGCGCCTTGGCGCCTTGGGTTTCCTCGTCGAATGTGATCCAACGCCCGATCGGGCTCGCATTCGAGGCTAGCGCTGGCAGCGAAGCCGACAGCAGCAGAGCGGCAATCAGCAGAGTCTTGTGATCCATCGAACAATCACTGCGCAATCGGGAAGTGGATCGTAGCGTATGCCCGCGCAGCGCGGTCCGTTACAATCGCGCCCCCAATCGTTTGCAGCCAGCAATGTCAGAAATCACTCGCGCTCAGGTCGAGCGCATCCTTGCGGCAATCGTCGATCCGCACAATGGCCAGACCTTGGCCGAGTCCACTGCGATCAAGGGCGTCGGCATCGATGGTGCCAACGTGTCGATCGAAATCCAGCTGGGTTATCCGGCGCAGTCGTGGCAATCCGAATTTGCCGATTCGATCAAACGCACCCTTGAGGGGAATGACGGGATCGACCACGCGGCGGTCAACGTGGCATGCCGCGTGTTCGCGCATCAAGTGCAGGAAGGATTGACGCCGCTGCCGAATATCAAGAATGTCATTGCCATTGCGTCCGGCAAGGGCGGGGTCGGTAAATCGACTGTCGCGGCGAATCTTGCAGTCGCACTGGTGGCAGAGGGCGCGAGTGTTGGCATTCTCGACGCCGATATCTATGGTCCGAGTCAGCCGCGCATGATGGGCGTGAGCGGCAAGCCCGATTCGAGCGACGGCAAGACGATTGAACCGAAGCTCGCGCATGGTGTGCAGGTGATGTCGATCGGCTTCATGATCGATGAGGAAACACCGATGATCTGGCGCGGGCCCATGGTCACGCAGGCCCTGCAGCAGTTGCTTGGCGAGACGCACTGGCGCGAACTTGATTATCTGATCATCGACCTGCCGCCCGGCACCGGCGATATCCAGTTGACCCTGTGCCAGCGCGTGCCGGTCTCGGCGGCCATTATTGTCACCACGCCGCAGGATATCGCTCTACTCGACGCCCGCAAGGCGCTGAAAATGTTTGAAAAAGTGAAGGTTCCCGTACTCGGTATTGTCGAGAACATGTCTACGCATATTTGCAGCCAGTGCGGTCACGAGGAACATATGTTCGGCAGCGGCGGCGGAGCGCGTATGGCCGAACAATACGATGTGCCGTTGCTTGGCTCGCTGCCGCTCGATATCCGCATCCGCGAGCAGTCCGATGGCGGGACTCCGACCGTTGCGGCGATGCCGGAATCCGATCTGGCGGCGCGCTATCGTGAGATTGCGCGCAACGCGGCGGCGCGGTTGTCGACTCGGGCCCGCAACAAGTCGATCCAGTTCCCGAAGATTGTCATCCAGAACACATGAACGCAATTCTCAACATGGCGCGCCTCAACGTGGCGCATCCGCAGCCAACAGGATTCATTGCATGAGCATCAAATCCGATCGCTGGATTCGCGAGATGGCGGCGAAGCAGGGCATGATCGAGCCATTCGAACCGGGCCAGATCAAGGTCAATTCGTCGGGTGGTCGGCTGATCTCGTACGGCACATCGAGCTACGGTTACGACGTGCGTTGCGCCGACGAGTTCAAGATATTCACCAACATCAACTCGACGATCGTCGATCCGAAGAACTTCGATTCGGGCAGCTTTGTCGACGTGAAGTCCGACGTCTGCATCATTCCGCCGAACTCGTTTGCACTGGCGCGCACGGTCGAATTTTTCCGTATCCCGCGCAAGGTACTGACGATCTGCCTCGGCAAATCGACCTACGCGCGCTGTGGAATCATCGTCAACGTGACGCCGCTTGAGCCGGAATGGGAAGGTCACGTGACTCTGGAGTTTTCCAACACCACGCCATTGCCAGCACGCATCTACGCGAACGAAGGCGTCGCCCAGATGCTGTTCCTCGAATCCGACGAGGAGTGCGAGACCAGCTATCGCGACCGCGGCGGCAAATACATGGGCCAGCGTGGCGTCACCCTGCCGCGCACCTGAATGCCCGAACTTCGCCATGCGCACGTCGCTGTAGCGGTGGTAGGCTAACGCCATCGACCGCCCCGCCTGAGAGAACTGATGACCGAATCAACTCACCGTTCCCGTTCGCGAGCCGCTTGTATTGCGGTCTTCGCGGTTTTCCTTGTGCTGGCATTGCCCGCCTGTCATCGCGGAGTTCGTGGCGATGCCTCGACGACACCGGTAGCAACGCCGCCGACATTCGATGTCACTCTGACGGCAGCCAAGGACGACCAATTTGACGTGAACGACGTGCCGCTCACCGCGGAAGAACTCACGGATCATCTGCGTTACCGCCAGGAACAGGGGCAAGGCGTAAAAACCGCCCTGCTGGTGCGTGGCGAAAAGCAGAAAATCAGCAAGGCCCATATCGTTCGATTTGTGCGGGTCGCGCACTCCCTGGGCTTCACGCCGTACATGAAGGACGGTGACGAGTTCGTGGAGTTGCAGGCGACAGGAGGAGGCTCGGACGCCGAAGCTGAGGAGTCCAA
>JBDTOS010000225.1:0-4875 GCA_039933095.1 Dokdonella sp. | reverse complement strand
CCTAGATAAACGGAGTCAGAGTCCGTTGTCCTACCATTAGACGATCTCCCAAGAACTCTCTGGATCGCTGCGGTAGTGCGTGCCCCTGCTGACAGGCACGCAACGAATCCAGTTTAATTAACGCTTCGAGTACTGGGTGGCGCGGCGGGCTTTGTGCAGGCCGACCTTCTTGCGTTCGACTTCGCGGGCGTCGCGGGTCATGAAACCAGCTTTGCGCAGTGGCGACTTGAGCGTTTCGTCGTATTCGACCAGCGCGCGCGAGATGCCGAGGCGGATCGCGCCGGCCTGGCCGGTGGTGCCGCCGCCGGCGACGCTGACCAGCACGTCGAACTTGTCGGTGGCCTGGATCAGTTCAAGTGGCTGACGGACGATCATGCGCGCGGTTTCGCGACCGAAGAAATCATCGAGGGTCTTGCCGTTGACCGTGATCGCACCGTTGCCCTTGCGCAGATACACGCGGGCTGCGGAGGATTTGCGGCGACCGGTGCCGTAGTTTTGCTGAATTGCCATTTGATTTCGTCTATTTGCGTTGGGCTGTTACTGGGGTGTCCGCAGATTGTCTGCGGGTTCGAACATGATCAGATATCAAGCACCAGCGGCTGCTGGGCGGTGTGCGGATGCTCGCTGCCGGCGTAGACCTTGAGCTTGCGGTACATCGCGCGGCCGAGTGGATTCTTCGGCAGCATCCCTTTGACGGCGATCTCGATGACGCGCTCGGGATGCTTGGCCAGCAGATCCTTCAACGGCGTGGTCTTGAGGTTGCCGACATAGCCGGTGAACCGGTGATAGTTCTTGTTCTCGAGCTTCTTGCCGGTGACGGTGATCTTCTCGGCATTGATCACGACGAGGTAATCGCCGGTATCGGCATGTGGTGTGTAGATGGTCTTGTGCTTGCCGCGCAGGCGACGTGCAAGCTCGGTCGACAAACGGCCCAGCGTCTTGTTGGTCGCATCGACCACATACCAGTCGCGCTTGACGCTTTCGGGTTTGGCGCTAATCGTCTTCATAATCGAAAAACCTTTCTGAGCCCCGATAGCGCAGAGCGCCGGGCCGGGGTGGTTGCGGTAAACAAAGGCGCGGGAGAATAAATGAAGTTCGCCCGTCGCGCAAGCCGGAAAGCGGCGTCTAGCTTGATTCCGACCGGACATGAAACCCGCATGACGAGGGCCACGCAGCGGTGAATGATAGCATGGCTACATGACCAAAGCGCCCCCGCCGGCCGCTGCCGCAAGCCTGTCCGCGCTGGCCGATCAGTGCGTGATGTGCGGCCTGTGCCTGCCGCATTGCCCCACTTACAACCTCGCCAACGAGGAAGCCGAGTCGCCGCGCGGGCGCATCGCGCTGGCGCGCGGCCTGATTGACGGACGCATCGAGCCGACTGCGACAGCCGTCAGGCATCTGGATCAATGCCTTACCTGCCTGAACTGCCAGACGATTTGTCCGTCCGGCGTGCGCTATGGCGAAATCATCGTGAAAACGCGCGAATGGTTGTTCGATCGGCGCGCTGGAGATACTCGCTCGATACTGCGACGGGTACTGCGGAATCCGCGCCTGCTGGTTGCGCTGGCGCGGGCTGCGGAGCGGGTTCGCGCGGCGCGCTGGTTACCGGGTTTGGCGCGAAGACTGCTGCCGGATGGATCGGCACTGCGCCGAATCGTGACGACGCTTCCGCTACCGACCCCTCCGCCCGCGTGGATTGGCCGATCCGCAAGAAAAAATACCGGCGCGCGGGGTCGCGTCGCCCTGTTTACCGGCTGCGTCGCGAGCGTGTTCGATCGTGACACGCACGTGGCGGCGACCCGATTGCTGGCGCGCCTCGGCTACGACGTGGTGATCCCCGATAGAACGCAGTGTTGCGGCGCGCTCGCGGCACATGCCGGCGATCATGCTGCTGCCGCATCCGAGGCAAGGCGAACGCGCGACGCCTTGATCGCCAGCGGCGCAAAGATCGCGCTGGTCAGTGCATCGGGATGCTTCGGTTCGCTGCGCGATCTGGCATTGGCGGGGTCGGATATTCGCGCAGTCGATATTCTGGCGTTTATTGTTGACGATGCGGAATTGGCCGCGCTGCGCTTCAGCCCACTGCCGAAGGTTGCCGCGTTGCATCTGCCCTGCACGCAGATCAACGTGGCCGGTGGTGGCAGCGCGGTGCGTTCGCTGCTCGCGCGGATTCCTGATCTCGATATGCGCGCGGTGCCAAATCAACCGGGTTGCTGTGGCGCAGCCGGCAGCTATTTTCTTGAACAACCGGCGATTGCCGATCAATTGCGCGAAAGCAAACTCGACCATGTCGGCGCGTTGGACGCCGTCATGCTGCTGACAACGAATATCGGTTGTCGTATTCACCTCGGCAACGGATTGCGCCAGCGCGGAAAACTTTTGCCGGTGCTGCATCCGATTACACTGTTGGCCAATCAGTTGCTGGACGAGTAGCGCGATGACCAACCGAACCCTGTCGCCACTGGATCGCCTGTTGGTCGAGATCGAACGCGGTCTCGGCACAATGTTCGACGCGCAGCCCATAGCCACGCGGCCTTCGCCCGCCGATGCTCTGGCGATCAACGCGGGGACCGACATGCTCAGCGACGATGAGCGCCGCCATGCAGCGGGACTCATGCGCGTGAATCATGTCGGCGAGGTCTGCGCGCAGGCCTTGTATTTCGGCCAGGCGGCCGTGGCGCGCAGCGACACATTGCGAGCGCACCTGCTGCATGCGGCCAATGAGGAGACCGATCATCTCGCCTGGTGCGGCGAGCGGCTGCGTGAACTGGATAGTCGCCCCAGCCTGCTCAATCCGCTCTGGTACGGCGGCGCCTATGCGATCGGCGCGGCGGCTGGATTGATCGGCGATGGTTTGAGCCTTGGCTTCGTGGTCGAGACCGAGCGCCAGGTCGAGGCGCATCTTGATGGCCATCTGACCGCGCTGCCGGCGGGCGATGAACGCAGTCGCGCGATTGTTCGTCAGATGAAAGCCGATGAAGCGCAACATGCTGCGCAGGCACAGAACGCTGGGGCGCGCGAACTCCCTGCACCGCTACCAGGCTTGATGCGCTTCGCGGCCAATGTAATGCGCGCTGTCGCGTATCGAGTCTGATCATTCCGCCAGCATTCCAATCGCATCAGGAAGACGCGCGCTTCCTTCCTGGATTTAGATAGATTGAGTCAGTACAAATTGAATCGGGGCAGATTGATCAGGTCGGACTGAATCAGGATAGGTTGCGGCCGTGGAACAACTCCTCGATCTCGCGCTTGAGCAGCGCTTCGATGCGCTGGCGTTCCTTGAATGACAAGTCGTCGGCATTGGCCTCGAACAAGTAGGTATCGAGTTCGAAGTCCTTGATGTGCATCTTCGTGTGGAACATGTTTTCCTGGTAAACGTTGACGTCAAACATCTCGTATTTCAGGCGGATGTGCTTGGCCAGATATTCCTGCACCGAGTTGATGCGGTGATCCATGTAGTGCTTGCGGCCCTTCACATCACGGGTAAATCCGCGCACACGGTAGTCGGCGATGACGATATCCGACTCGAAGCTATCAATGAGGAAATTGAGCGCCTTCAGCGGTGAGATGACGCCGCAGGTGGCGACATCGATATCGGCGCGAAATGTCGCGATGCCGTTGTGCGGATGCGTTTCCGGATAGGTGTGGACGGTGATGTGGCTCTTGTCCAGATGCGCAACCATGGCACCGGAAATCATGTCGCGACCAACTTTCTCGACGACCGGATGCTCGGAAATCAGGATGGTGACGCTGGCACCCTGCGGATCGTAATCCTGGCGCGCAACGTTGAGCACGTTGGCACCGATGATCTCGGCGACATCGGTAAGAATCTTGGTCAGGCGATCGGCGTCGTAGGCTTCATCGATGTATTCGATATAACGCTTGCGCTGTCCCTCGGACACCGCATAGCACAGGTCGTAGATATTGAAACTCAAGGCCTTGGTCAGGTTGTTGAAGCCTTGCAGCCGCAACCGCGGGATAGGTTTGACCACGAATTGATTCCTCAGCGCTGGCGATCGTTGGCAGGCCGCGAAGTATGGACCAATCGGATGACGGAAAAAACCGCAGCGGGAGCGCAGCCCCGCCAATGTTGCGCGATGACGCTGCGGATGTAGTATGTAAACCTGACCACCGACGGGGAACGAGCGCATGTCGCGGTTTCGTCACACAGCGCCAGCTCGCGAACTTCGCATCGAGAGGGAGACGACGTGAATATGGCCCACCACCCCTATTTGCTGCAGCGCGCTGCGCATCGACCCGTGGCGCCGCCGATGCTCAGCCTCGATGGCCCGTCGATCGAACGATTTCTCGGTGTTTGTCACCGGCGGCGCTACGGCAACAAAAAGGTCATTATCCGACCCGGCGACTCGGCGAATATTCTTTACTTCATCATTGAAGGATCGCTGACGATTTCCTCGGAAGACGCGGAAGGCCACGAGTTGATTCTCGCGTATGTCAATCGCGGCGAATTCATCGGCGAGATGGGTTTGTACATCGAGACGCCGCGACGCGAGGTTATGGTGCGCTCGCGTACGCCGTGCGAGTTGGCAGAGATCAGCTACGAGCGGTTGTTTGCGCTGTTCGAGGGTCCGCTGCGCGAGGAGTGCCCGAAGATCCTGTTTGCGATTGGCGCGCAGTTGAGCAATCGTTTGTTGCACACCAGTCGCAAGGTCAGCCGGCTCGCCTTCATGGATGTGATCGGACGCGTCTCGCGCACCCTGGTCGATCTGACCGAGGAGCCCGATGCGATGACCCATCCAGAGGGAATTCAGCTACGCATCTCACGTCAGGAAATCAGCCGAATTGTCGGCTGTTCGCGCGAAATGGTCGGTCGCGTGCTCAAGCAACTGGAACAGCAGCGCATGATCGACGTAT
>JBDTOS010000224.1:0-4884 GCA_039933095.1 Dokdonella sp. | reverse complement strand
CACTGTTCGGCCAGCCACGCACCGTCGTGCCAACCTTTGAGCGCCCAGTAGTCGTCCCAGTAGCTGTGCGTCGGAACCGAATAACCTTCGTGACTGATCGATGGCGCGATGATTCCGCGAAAGCGCTCAGGCGCTTCGCGATCGGCCATGTAACCTGGCACCAAGGTACGCTCGCGCAGGGTTTGCAGAAATTGCAGCGCCAACTTCACTTTCGACAGGTAGTCGCGCACGCTGTCCGCGCCACCATCGAGCCGGGCGATCTCGGCAACCAGCCAGACGAATTCGCCCTGGCTGTCGTATTCGATATCGGAACCGAAACCACGATTGACGCTGCCATCCTCGTTGAGGATCGGCGATACCAATCCGTTTTCGTGTACCGCGTGATCGGCATACCAGCGTAGGTAGTCGCGCGCGGTTTTTCCTTCGCCCATGCGCGTCAGCACGGCGGCAGTCGCCGATCCATCGCGAATGAACGAACGGTTGTAGTTGCGCGGTCCGGCCTGCATCGCCGGGCCGGTTTGATTGATCAGCATGTAGGCCGCTTGCGCGCGCAACATATCCACCAGCGAAGCGTCTGGCAGCGTCAGGCCAATGCGACCGAGGCGCGTCTGCCATTGTTCGGCCACCTTGTTCGCGAGTGCGTCGAATCCATCTCCAGCCTCGCCTGTATTGCCGACCAGTTCGTTGCGATCAAGCGGCGGCGCTTTTGGCAATGTCGTTGCATTGGTATCAATGCGCTCGTTACCGAGCGGAAACGCGATCACGACGTCGAACTTTGCACCCGGTTCGAGCTGCACCCGATAGCTGAGCATCGCAGCTGCGAGGCCGTCGGCATCGTGCGCCGTCAGCGATTTCGGCACCGTTCCGGTCGGTACATGACGGGTAATCTCCGATTCGGCGTGCTCGCCGAATGCCGATGCGCCGCGCGCCGTCACCGGCGTCAGCGATTGCAGGAGTGTTCGACCATTGATGCGCACTGTCGATTGCACGGATGCGCCGTCGATCGCAACGTCATGAATCGGCGATGGTCCGCCGTTCTGCCACGGCGGACTCATCTGCATCGGCCGCACCAGC
Organism: Dokdonella sp.; assembly: GCA_039933095.1. GTDB lineage: Bacteria > Pseudomonadota > Gammaproteobacteria > Xanthomonadales > Rhodanobacteraceae > Dokdonella. Next base: position 3,810 of record JBDTOS010000224.1, on the reverse strand, counting down.
AACGACAGTTGGCCGTCTATATGTTTGTCGCCGATATTCTCCAGTCGATGACGAACGAGCGTCACGGGCGCGCCGGTCTGCTCAACGGCAATCGCTTCGCTGCGCAGTTGCAGACCGGGCTGCGGCGACCATTCGACGGCAGGCATCGGCATCCAGCCTTTGCGCAAACTGTGCTGCAACGGTTTGTCGAATGCGGCTGCGGTTGTTCCCGACGCATCGCGCCAGACCGGTTGCACCAGCGGCGCACCCTTGAACGCTTCGATATCGCCATACTCGTCGAACACCGATTTCTGCCGACCGTTCGGCACGCCGACCACAGTCCAGTAAACCTGCTGCTGATGCAACGACGATGGAAATAGATCGCGATTGGCACGTCCTGCGGCAATCTCGTAGCGCTTCATCGACGTCATTACTCGCAGGGGACTGAGCAGACGCAGCCGCGTGATCGACGGTGCGTCCCCATGCACCGTCAAACGCAGAGCGTTCACCGTATGCGCTTCGCGCGCGGCGAGATACGACGTGGCGCCGAGTCGATCGGGATCATCAGCCAGCACGCGCCATTTCCCGGTGGACTCGCGCGCTTCGAGCCGCGCATCGTTGCGTGCGGCACCCCAGAACACTTCGAGTCCAGCAGTCGCCAGCGGGTGCGGCAGCGCGATGTTCACTACATGCGATTCGCCTTTTCCGCCGGTCGCAATCAACGTGCGCGGCGCCCCCGGACTCCACACCGCACTTGCATCGGCATTGCCATCGAGGCCGGTGATACGCGGCGCATCGTCGAGCGCCAGCGGTTCGAATTCGAAAACCGAGACGCCCCAATCGGCCGTGCGCGGCATGCTGGTGAGGCGCAGATAGCGCGCCTGCACCGCAGGGAAAAAGACGTAATCGATACCACCAAGCGAATCATGCGTTTCGTGCGCGTTCTGCCAATGCGCGCCATCGAGCGAACTCTGGATGAAATACGCCGCAGCAAATCCGCTGTCCCAATGAATCAGCGCGCCCGCAACCTTCGTCGCGCGACCAAGATCGACCTGGAACCAGTCGCCTTTTGCAAACCCGCCGCCCCAGCGCGTCTTGTCATTTCCGTCGATGGCAAACGCCGCTGCCATGGCCGGCGTTTCGACCGACGAACTACTCGCGTGCCACTCGGTCCGTGGCGGCAATCCCTGATCGCTGGCAAACGCCAACGCGCAAGCCAGCAGGCCTGCGATCAATCCCAGCGTCGATTGAACGTGGCGAAGGTGGAATACTTTCATGGCTATCTCGACTCGGCAGCGGTCAAAAAAGAAATCTCGCGGACCAGCGGATTGTCGCAAGAATTCCAACGGCTCATGGCGTTTGTTGCTGTGATGAAAGTCGCCATGGACGACGCGCGGTGGACCGCTGAAAAACTGTCAAAAAAAACCCGGCCGCGAACGGCCGGGCGATTGAGGACTTGCTTGAATTATCAGTTGTAGCGGCGACGCACGATCACGATCCCGATCAGAGACAGGATCAGGGCGATCATGCCGAGCACCTTGAGGGTCGGCAACGGCACCGGCGGCTGGTAGTTCGGTGGTGGTGGTGCCGAAACCACGGTTGTATCGAAGGCAACATTGTTGCCGGTATTTGGATCGGTGACACCAGTTCCAGCACCCACGCTCGCGGAATTGACGATCACGGTTCCATCGGCTGCGCCCGCATCGACGGTACAACTTGCCGTGTAGGTCGTCGAGCTTCCTGCCGGCAGGTTGGCGGTGTCGAAGATGTTTCCGGCACCGGCCGCAGTACAGGTACCCCCACCGCTACCGGCGCAGGTCCAGGTGCACGTCAATCCGGCTGGGAACGTATCGGCAACCGTCGAGCCTGGCGCATCGCCGGGACCAGCATTGCTGGCAACGATCGTGTAGGTCAGCACGCCACCGGGCGCGACCGTCGCGACGCCATCTGTCTTGGTAATCGACAGGTCAGCGCTGCTGGCGCAGGTGTACGTCTTGATGTCGAGCGACCAGCTGTTAAGCGCCCCCGTGTCGAGCGCGGCATCGTCAGAGAGCGTCAAGGTCCAGGTTCCGTTGGGATCCTGGCCGATAAATGCTGCCAGCGCTTCTTCGGGAACCAATGGAGAGGCCAGAACCCCGACAGCATACGTCTGGTCGGTAACGAGGCCGTTATTAGCCGTATAGGGAACCTGTCCGCCTGGATTGGCATCGTCGTCCCAAACCGTGCCATTGAAAGCGTCATCACTGGTACCGCCGTTGTCCGTCGTGATCGTGACGACGGTTCCGGCAGGCGATGTCAGAGTGATATCAAGATCACCCGGAAACGTATGGGTGATGAACGTTGTCAGATCAACCTCCTGAATCGCGGAACCCGCGCCCGCAACGACGATCGTCGACGAGGTGACACCGTTGTCCGGAATCGGTAGCGGGGTGGAATTGGTGACAGTCGGCACCGTTGCAATCGTCGGCGCGGCCGGAAGCGTCGTGACATCCAGCGACCAGTCGTCAAGGCTTCCGCCATCGATGTTAGCGTCATCCGAGATCGTCAATGTCCAGGTTCCATTCGGGTTTTCACCGATGAACGCCCCCATCGCTTCTTCGGGAACGAGTGAAGAGGCCAGAACTCCGACAGCATATAACTGATCGGTAACGAGGCCATCGTTGGTCGTGTATGGGACTTGCCCAGCCGGATTGGCCACATCGTCCCAATAAGTACCGTTGAACACATCGTCGTTGGTGCCGGCGTTGTCGGTCGTAATGGTGACGATGGTGCCAGCAGGAGAGGTCAACGTGATATCGAGATCACCTGGGAAGGTATGACGGATATGCGTCATCATGTTCAGATCGAAAAGGTAGGGTCCCGCACCGGAAACCACCAAGGTGGAACTGACTACACTGATCGTGTCCGGGATAGCCACCGGTGTCGACTGGGTGAAGCCCATGCTCGTGGTAGAGCAGCCGGTTGGCGGTGGTGCCGGCCCATTCGGAGCGCTAGATGCTCCCTGCGAACCCGAACCCGCATGACTCACACCCAGCTGTCCCGGATCGTCTCCGCCGAGCGCACTGGCCAAGTTACGGTAGTGGTTTTCGAGGTTGTCGTAGGTGACCGCCGCCTGCGCATTGTTGTGGACCTGGGGTTTCAGGATGTGCATCTGTTGCGCCAGACCGAGCATTTGCTGGTACGACGCCGCCTTGTCGACAGCTGCCGAGGCAGAACCTGCTCCGCCGATCATGGTAAAGACCGCAACCGCCACTCCCGCCATCCAGGAACGCGGTAACGATGACGACCCTTTCGCAATCGATGATTGAATTCGCATTTTCCTATCCCCGTCTTAGTTGTCTTGCGAGGCGGAATGTACATCAGCTTTGCATTTCTTTCCATTGCCCATGTCGGGGTTTACGAGTAGTAGCGCTTACCAATGCGAGGGCGGGAGTCGAACATGATCCTTTTGCATTGATTTTGAATGACTTTTTGCATATCGTCAGACCCTCCGAATACCGCTATTCTCGGTAGCGGGCTTTCCTCAATCCGCAAGGTGATTCCATGCTCAATCGTCCGCTGGCCATCGCTCTTGGGCTGTTTGTAGCCGCAGGCGCGTGCGTACCAATCATGTCGATCGCTGCCGACGACTCGCCGGAAGCCGCGAAGGATGCGCCGAAGGATGCCAAGAGCGCCAAGGATTCGGGCAAGGATGCGGACGATTTCAAGCTGCCGCCGTTTCCCGCCGACAAGACCGTCCATCAGACCACGACCGTCGCTGGCAAGAAGGTCGATTACAACGCAACGGTCGGATCGTTGCCGGTGCTCGACGAGAAAGGCAAGGTGATCGCC
>JBDTOS010000223.1:0-4897 GCA_039933095.1 Dokdonella sp. | reverse complement strand
AGTGAAGAACGTAAGGCTACAGACGAAGTAGATCGGCCCTCAGTATTTTGTGACGTAACCGCATTCTGCTGATCGTACACGAAGCAGTCTCACCAAGAGAGACGGGGGATCGAAGGGATCGCATCGACGACATCCGGCTTGGTGAAGACGGCTCCACGCTGGGTATCCCCGTCGCCAGAGAGAACGCCAAGGGCAGCAATGATTTCGGGCGATCGTGCGGCGGGACCCAAGCTGTCGAACAACGAATTCATGGCATTGATGTTGGAGGAAGTGCGATGCTGAGTCCAGCGCAGCAAAAAAATGACCGGCAACAAACACCGAAGCACTCGCTCTGCGTGTCATTCACTTTCTTTTGATTCGACTTCAGTTGATTCCTCGCCCGCAGCAGGTTCGATGACATCGCCTGGACACACCTTGTCGGGACACAGTGCGGGGTGGCTCAAGGCGAATTCCGCGCCGGCGATATTGGCGGCAACGATGCGCTGTGCAGTTGCCGGGTGGCTTGAGAGATAGGGGAGTTCAGCGGAGTCGGGGTTGGCCGCTTGTAGCTTCGTCATGGTGCGGGCGAACCAATGCGGCGATTCGTCGTGCCGACTCAGCAAGGCAAAACCATAGGCATCCGCCTCGGCTTCGAAACCGCGTGAATAGTGGCTCCGCAACAGGAACGTCGGCACGCCGACGACGACCGCGCTGGCCGAGCTCACGTCGCCGGTAAAAAAAGCCGCGACGATCAGCACGAATGAACTGCGCAAGGTCTGGCGCAGCGCATGACGACCGTGTTCGTGGCCGAGTTCGTGCGCGACCACGGCGTCGAATTCGCGATCGTCGTCGAGCATTTCGACCAGTTGATCGGTGACCACGACCGTGCCGCCGGGTAATGCGAATGCATTCGCGCCAACCGAAGGCGCATCCCGAAACTGGACGCGGGCGTTGCGGGTGGCCGGCAACTCGCGCGCGAGCACGCTGAAACGTTCACGAAGCTCATTCTGTCGCGCTGCGGAGAGCGTGCTGTCGCTCAAACCGAATTGATCGAGGGTGGTCAGCACTCGCGCGCCGAGCGCGTGATCGACCTTCGCCGGAATCTGCTCGACGATGCGATCGGCCAGCCACGGGACGCCCCACTGGAATCCGGCAAATAACGTGACAACGCAGATAACGACCGCCGCCGCCACCGCGTAGGCACGACGCTCCAGCCTGTCGACGAATCTTTCAAGGCGGTTGCTTTGCGGGAACAGTGCGTCCAGCGACGCATCATCGGCGATTTGCACGCGCGCGCCATCGGCAAACGCGATGCTGCGATCGATCCGCGCGAGACGCGGCGTGATCGATAGCGTCGACAGCGATTCGGTGCGTTCGATTCCGTCACCGCGGATCGTCAATGCGTCGGAGCCGAGGGCGCATAGCTCGACGGTGTGCGCGATTCCACTGCGTCCGTCGAAGTAACGACCGGCGAACGTCCTCATATGCCGACTCCGATATCAATATCGAACACGTTGTCGATCTCGGCCGCCGCCGCACCGACTTCGCCCTGTGGTTCGCCCGCGAACGCACCGAGATCGCCGCGGGCGATGACGAAGAGGTTGTCGGCGCGATAGCGCGCCAGACGCACCATCGCCCAGGGAATCAACAAACCGATACTCGCGAGTATCGCCACGGTGTTGCTGAAATAAATCCACAGCAGACGGCTGCCACGCAGGGTCGAGCGCATCCGATGCGGGCCAATGTCGATGTGGTTGAAGACCAGATTGGTCACTGCCGCAGCGATGAACGCGAAGATCACGAAGTACATCGCATAGATCGGCACCACCATTGCGATACCGACCCAGGCAGACGGCTCGGCGCCAGCGTTGCCGGTCTTCATTGGCGCGACTATGCCGATCAGAGCACCCACCACCACTGCGGATCCGACTGCAAGCACCGCCCATGCAATCAGATAGATTTTGTAGAACTGGCCGGTCGTCGCGCGAAACCCGAATCCGACGCCGCCGAAACGATGATTCTGTACGAGGAATTCCTTCTGCTTGGCCTTGATGAGCGGATACAACAGGCCAAACGTGAAAATCATCGGAAACAGCAAGAACAGATAGCAAAAATACGCCTGTCCGTAAGCTGGCATGAACCGGAACTGCAAACCGCGCCACGACGAGTAGCGGGCGCGAAACATCGCACCGCGCACGACCAGCAACGGTGTCAGCAGCAGGATCACGAGTGCGAGGGAAAGCTGGATGCGGATATCGACTTGCCCGGCCAGTACATAGGCCGCAAAAACCGCGAGCGCAATCAAGCGTCCCTTGAGTATCGGCAGCGGTTTGGCGAGATACTCGAACGCGACACCGGCAAGTCGTGTGTTGCCGTAAAAATACCGCTGCGTGCGCACTTTCGCCCATGCTCCGTAGAGACTGAGCGTGGCGATGCCGAGAGCAAGATTGACGATCCAGATGCGAAAATATTCGCCGGCGCGACCATCGAACTGGATCGGATATTCAACGTCGGGCACAGCCGCCTGCGCCTCGGGCAGCGGCGGCGCGTCCGGTGGCAATTCGACGAAGGTTTCCTCGCTCATCCCCGATCCTCGCGCAGCGACTCCTGGCGCGCATTCGCGCAGCCTAGCTTACCGGAATGCCTTCGTGGATTTGCTGCCCCGAGTGCGCGGTAATCAGATGTGCCAATTGCACCGATCGACATTTACGGTCCGGTCATCCATCGTCCGATTACGCTATAAAACCCCGTTGATCAAACACCCCGGATCAGATCGGCCGCGCGCTCGGCGATCATGATCGTCGGTGCATTGGTGTTACCCCCCGGCAAGGTCGGCATCACCGATGCATCGACGACGCGCAAGGCCGCAATGCCACGCACGCGTAGCTCGCTGTCGACAACGGCGGTCTGGTCGCTGCCCATTCGGCAGGTTCCAATCGGGTGGTAGATCGTTTCGGCCTTGCGCCGGACGAACGCTTCGAGTTCGGCATCGTCCGCAACTTCGGTTCCGGGGAAAATCTCCTCGCCGCGATACGGCGCGAACGGCGCCTGCGCGATGATTTGCCGCGACAAACGCGCCGCTTCGATCATGACGCTCAGATCGTTGCCGTTGGCATCGCTCAGATAATTCGCATGGATCGCGATCGGCTCGGCAGGATTGGTCGATTTCAGACGCACCTTGCCGCGACTCTCGGGCCGCAGCCCGCAGGCATGCAAGGTAAATCCATATCCCGGCAATCGGTTGCGACCGTGATCATCGAGCTGCGCCGGTACGAAATGAAATTGCACATCGCAACGCTTGTCCCGGGCCAGACGCGTACGCACGAAGCCGCCGGTCTCGGCAATGTTCGAGGTGCCGATACCGCTTCGCCGCAACAGGAATTGCAAGGCGACCGCGATATCGTTGGTGCGATCGTAGGTAATCGGCTGGGTGCAGCGATACATCGTGCAGATATCCAGATGATCCTGCAGGTTTTCACCAACGCCCCGACTGTCGTGATTCACCGCGATACCGTGATCGCGCAAATGATCGGCCGGGCCGATGCCCGAAAGCATCAGCAATTGCGGTGAATTGAGAGTGCCGCCTGCGAGAATGATTTCGCCGGCTTCGATGCGCTCGTGTCGGCCATGGCGTCGATAGTCGACTGCGACGGCACGGCCGCGATCAATGACGACGCGCTCGGCGAATGCGCGCGTGATGATCGTCAGATTTTCGCGTTCGCGAGCAGGGTCGAGATAGCCGGTTGCCGCCGAACAACGCGCACCGTTTTTCTGGGTGACCTGGTAGTAGCCGAAACCGGCCTGAGTCACGCCATTGAAATCGCGGTTGATCGGATAACCCGCGGCAGCAGCCGAATCGATGAACACTTGCGACAGCGCGTTGTGATGACGCAAGTCTGAAACCGCAAGCGGTCCGTCGTCGCCATGCAGCGCATCGGCGCCGCGCTCGTTGGCTTCGGCGCGACGAAAGACCGGCAGCACGTTATCCCATTTCCAACGGACATCACCGGTCGCGCGCGCCCAATCGTCATAGTCGCCGGAAACGCCACGGATGTAGCACATCGCATTGATCGAGCTCGATCCGCCGAGCACCTTGCCACGCGGCCACCACAGACGACGACCATCAAGATTCGGTTCCGGTTCGGTCGTGTAATCCCAGTTGACGCCCTTCTTGCCGACCAGCTTGGCGAGTCCGGCCGGCATGTGGATGAACGGATGCCAGTCGCGTCCGCCTGCTTCGAGCAACACGACGCGCTTGCTCCGATCGGCACTCAGCCGATTGGCCAGCACGCAGCCGGCCGAGCCGGCACCGACGATCAAATAGTCGCAACTCTTGATGCGAGTCATCGCCCGAGTCTGGCGGCTTTGCCTAGAGCAGATGCTCGGTCGGCTTGCGAGCGTGTGCAGGCCCTACCCGACTTCACGCGAGCACTTCCACGGTGTCGCCGACATGCAGGTTGCCGCCACCACGCGGGATAAGGTTTTGTCCGAACGCGACCCCGTTTGGAGTACGCCGATACGTAATCAGCGTGCGCAACGGCTCGCCGTCAGCAGCGAATTCGCCGCGCTCGAAATCGACGGTCGTGAACACGCAACGGATGCATGGTTTTACGACATCGAACTCGACCGCTCCAATGCGCAATCGCTTCCAGCCATCTTCGGCATGCGCCACAGAATCGGCGATGACAAGATTCGGCCGAAACCGAAGCATCGATACCGGATGAGCAAGTCTGGAATTGAGTTCATCGAGCGCGGCCTCGGAGATCAGGAGCAACGGATAGCCGTCGGCGAAACTGACCTCATCGCCAGCGCGCGCATAGTTTGCGTCGACCGGGCGTACGCAATCGGCGTCCATCTGGAGAAAACGTGCCGGTTGATCGAGATATTCACTGATCCAGGCATCGGCCTCCGGCAGTGC
>JBDTOS010000222.1:0-4935 GCA_039933095.1 Dokdonella sp. | reverse complement strand
CGATGAGCGTGCCGGGCGCTTGATCACTCGCTGCGACCGCTTCCGTTGCCGAAAAAATACGCAGACGCTCGCCGGCGATCTCTGCTTCGGCGATCGGCCAGGGGTCGAATGCGCGCACCTTGCGCGCCAGTTGGGCGGCGCTCTCGTTCCAGTCCAGCAGCGCCTCAGCTTTCTCGATCTTGTGCGCGTAGATCACGCCGTCAGCGGCCTGCTCGATCGCGCTAAAGGTTTCGCCCTCGACAAGCTTGCGCAAACCCTCGCCGAGCAGTTCCGCACCCAGAATCGCCAAGCGGTCATGCAATGTTCCGCTGGTATCGTCGGCGCTGATCGGCGTTCTCTTTTCGAGCAGCAACGGACCGGTATCGAGCCCTTTCTGCATGCGCATCAGGCCGACACCGGTTGCGTGGTCGCCAGCTAGAATCGCACGCTGAATGGGTGCCGCACCGCGCCAGCGCGGCAGCAGCGACGCATGCACATTCCAGCAATCGAGAGTTGGTGCCGCGAGTGCCGCGCGCGGCAGAATCAAGCCATAGGCCACAACGACCAGCAGATCCGGCGCATAGCTTCGCAAACGCTCCTGCGCACCGGCATCGCGCAGAGTCAGCGGCTGCGCGATCGCGATGCTGCGCTGCAGCGCCGCCTGCTTGACCGGGCTCGGGGTCAGCTTGCGTCCGCGCCCGGCCGGCCGGTCGGGCTGGGTGTAGACAGCGACGACATCAACGGCGGCATCGCAACAAGCCTGAAGCGATGCGACAGCAAATTGCGGTGTTCCCGCGAACACCACACGCAAGCGCCGCTGGATCGACGTATTCAGGCCGTCGCGGCCGCTGGCTGTGCCTGGCGACGCTGCTTTTCGAGCTTCTTGCGCACCATCTCGCGTTTCAGCGGCGACAGATAATCGACGAATAATTTACCGATCAAATGATCCATTTCGTGCTGGATGCATACCGCGAGCAGGCCGCTCGCTTCAAGTTCTACCGGCGCACCGGCGACGTCCTGTGCTGCAACGCGGATGTGTTCGGCACGCTCGACGTCGGCAAAGATGTTCGGCACCGAAAGGCAACCTTCCTGACAGGATTGCGAGCCGGCGGTGGCGAGAATACGTGGATTGATCAAGGTCAAAGGCTGGTTTTTCTCCTCGGAGATATCGAGCACGAGGAGCTGCCGATGCACGTCCACCTGGGTTGCGGCGAGCCCGATTCCGGGTGCCTCGTACATCGTCTCGAACATGTCCGCGACGAGCTGCTTGAGGCGAGCATCGAACACGTCGACCGGCTGTGCCTTGGTGCGCAAGCGCGGATCGGGGAATTCGAGGACATTCAGCAAAGCCATCGTGGTTACCGTGGAGTGAGCACTCAAAGTCGAATATGTGGCCAGCGAGTGGACATTCAAAGCGGTCCAATTCATCAGCGCAGACACCAGCGCAGACGGGAATTGTACCGAGCGCGTCACCGGTCGGCCATTTCGAGACGCAAGTCATTCTGCGCCCGCCTGGATTCGGCTACACTCAGGACAACTCCGGGGAATCAGGCCATTGGCGGCCATGCTCAAAAAACTACCTGCACTATTGACCGGGCTGATCATCACGCTGACGGCGTACGCCGCCAGCGTCGAACTGGCTGATCGTCACCCGGACAGCTATACGGTCCGTCGCGGCGACACGTTATGGGACATTTCGGCGCGCTTCCTGCGCAAGCCATGGCTGTGGCCGGAGATCTGGCAGGTCAACCCGCAGGTGAAGAACCCGCACCTGATCTATCCCGGCGATGTGCTCAATCTCGGCATTGGCTCGGGCGGTCCGTACCTGTCGACCGAGCAGCCACGTGTGCGCGAAAGCGCGATCGATGAGGCGATCCCGCCGATTCCGTTGTCGGCGATCAAGCAATTCCTCAAGCATGCACGCATCCTCGGCGAAGACGAGTTCGAGCACGCACCGCATGTAGTCGGTATCGAGGAAAACCACCTGCGCGGCACCGCCGGACAACTGATCTACGTGCGTGGCCTCAACGCATCGGTCGGGCAAAAGCTCGCCGTCCTGCGCCCGGTGGGTCGCTATTACGATCTGCCGCCGGAATACGAAGGTCAGCCGCGCGACGCGGTGCATCAGGAGCCCGACGATCGCGCCGGACGCCCGGGCATGTTGTGGCATCACGGTCCCGGCGAGTTCACCTTGCAGGGGCGGGTGCGCTTTCTCGGCTACGAAGTCATGGAATTCGGCAACGTTGAAGTGACCCGGTCAGGCGATCCAGCTTCGTTGTTGGTCGCGTATTCGGATTTCGAGGTCAAGGCCGGCGATCTGGTCTTGCCGATCGACGAGAAACCCTACGACGATCAGTACATTCCGCATTCACCTGCGAAGGTTGCCGATGGCATGCGCGTGATTGCATTCACCGACGCAATGAACGCGGTTGGCAGACGGCAGGTCGTTGCCCTGTCGCGCGGTGGCGAGCAAGGCGTCGGCAATGGTCAGGTGTATTCGATCTACCAGACCGGCGAAGTGGTTCGCGACAGCAGCGAATACCCGCCCGGTAGCGCACGGCGGTTCTTCAATCCGAAAGACAGCAAGGTTCGCCTGCCGCCTGAATTCATCGGCCACGTGATGATTTTCCGCACGTTCCAGAGCGTCAGCTACGGCCTCGTCATGGACGGAGTCAAACCGGTAAAAATCGGCAACTGGCTTCACGATCCCGACAGCACACCCTGAGCGCAGGATCAGCGAAGGTCTTTTTGGGCTAATCGCTTCGGGACGATTTCCTACCGCTTGCCGGGTCTTAGACTGATCGTTCCAGAAATGGCGGGCGGCTAGACTGCGTGTATGAGCGACCGCCAAACCGAGGAAATCCCCGCCGCGCTTGATGCGTGGCTGATCCTGCTGCGTGCGCCGGGCATCGGTGCGGTCACGTTGCGCCGGCTGCTCGATCGCTACGGCCATGTGGTCGCGGTACTTCAAGCCTTGCGTTGTAGTGCTGTCGAGGGTGCCAGCGATGCCGCGCGCAACTGGACGCGCCAGCCTGATACGGTGCTGCTCGACGCCGATCGCGCATGGCTCGCCGAATCCGATCACCACCTGCTCACGATCGACGATCCGGATTTCCCGCCGCTGCTCCGCGATCTCGCTTCGGCGCCGGTGGCCCTGTTCGTCGCCGGTGATCCCAACTTGTTATGGCAGGCGCAAGTCGCGATCGTCGGCAGCCGCAATGCCAGCCACGGTGGTTTGGCGACCGCGCGCGGATTTGCCAAGACCCTTGCCGGTTCGGGTTTCACGATCACCAGCGGACTGGCCGAAGGGATCGATGCCGCCGCGCACGAAGCCGCGCTTGATGCCGGCGGAAGCACCATCGCCGTGCTCGGGACCGGCCCCGATCTGGTTTATCCAGCGCGCCATCGTGAACTTGCCGCGCGCATCGTGGCCAACGGAGCGCTGGTCAGCGAGTTTTCGCCTGGAACGCCCGGCAAGGCCGAACACTTTCCGCGCCGCAACCGCATCATTGCCGGGCTGGCGCTCGGCACCTTGGTCGTCGAAGCCGGCGTCCGCTCGGGATCGCTGATTACGGCACGCCACGCGCTTGAATTCGGTCGCGAGGTGTTTGCGATTCCCGGCTCGATCCACAACCCGCTCGCGCGCGGTTGTCACCAACTCATTCGCGATGGTGCGCGTCTGCTCGAGACCGCCGATGAACTGATCGCCGATCTCGCCCCTCTGGCTGGCGAACTTGGTTCACGATTGCGCGAGCGGCTGGCAAGCGCACCCGAGGAAATCGTTTCTCAAGGAGGATCGCCCAAACGAACTTCAAGCGGATCAAACGCGCATCGTGACGGTGACTACCAGAACCTGCTGGCTGCGCTCGGTCACGATGCGGTCGGCCTAGATCAGCTCGCCGCGCGCACCGGTTTGGGCGTGCCGGCGCTGTCCTCGATGCTGTTGCTGCTGGAACTCGAAGGCGAGGTGGTCGCGGCGGCCGGGGGCAGTTATGCGCGGCGCTCGCCAGCCTGAGTCGTTTCAGAAATCACCGATACCCTTGTCCCAAGGCAATCGCTTGATCCACGTCGCGGTTTGCAGTGACGGTCGAAGGTTTCGCTTGACACGCCCGGTCGCGCTGTGTTTCCACTGAAAAAAGGAAACCGGCAGGAATCGTAGTGAACCTGCTGCGCGTACCTGCGGTTTCTGCACGCGAGTCATCGACACCCAACGGAATCGTGAATCATTCTCCGCATGGACCTGAGGTCCGCGCGGCAAGGAAAGCAACATGGCAAAAAATCTCCTGATCGTCGAATCGCCGGCCAAGGCCAAGACGATCAACAAATACCTCGGTCCGGACTTTGAAGTCCTGGCCTCGTACGGCCATGTGCGCGATCTGATACCCAAGGAAGGCGCGGTCGATACGGCCAACGATTTCCGCATGAACTACGACATCATCGATCGCAACGGCAAGCACGTCGATGCGATCGCCAAGGCCGCGCGCAAGGCCGAGGCGCTGTATCTCGCAACCGACCTGGATCGAGAAGGCGAAGCGATCTCGTGGCATATCGCCGAGATCCTGCGCGAGAAAGGCCTGCTGAAGGATCGCGCGGTTCACCGCGTGGTGTTTTCCGAGATCACGCCGAAGGCGATCAAGCAGGCCGTAGCCGAACCGCGCGAACTTTCGATGGACTTGGTAAACGCCCAGCAGGCGCGACGCGCGCTCGACTATCTGGTTGGCTTCAACCTCTCGCCGGTGCTGTGGCGCAAGGTGCAGCGCGGCTTGTCGGCCGGGCGCGTGCAATCGCCGGCCCTGCGCATGATTGCTGAACGCGAGGAAGAAATTGAAGCATTCATTGCGCGCGAATACTGGTCGATCGAAGCCGATCTTGCCCATACCGATCAGGCATTCAAGGCGCGCCTGCTGCGCTTGAACGGAAAGAAATTTGAGCAGTTCGATCTGACCAATGTCGCCG
>JBDTOS010000221.1:0-4954 GCA_039933095.1 Dokdonella sp. | reverse complement strand
GGACAAGCAAGATAAAGGGACCCGCTCGCATGGATGCGAGTGGAAAATGCAGGGATGCAAGTCGGTCTTCGCGAGAAGGTAGACACCCTCGTCAAACAAACTCACCGAAAGGGATTGCGCCCAATCCCATAAATACGTACATTAGTACGTATGAACAAGAAACCCACAATCCACGACAGAAGCGCCCCCGCCGCGACCCAACCGGGCGCAGCGCTGACCGCCAACCAGCAACAGGTGTTGGACTACGTGCGCCGCCACACCGAGGCCAACGGTCGTCCGCCGACGCTGCGGGAAATCGCGACGGAGCTCGGGCTGGGCAGTCATAGTTCCGCGCAGGATTACATTGAAGCGCTGGTGCGCAAGGGTGCGCTGGAACGGTTGCCGCATCATCGCGGTTTGCGGCTGACCGATCGCTCACGCTCACGGACACCGGCGGCGACTTCGCTTCCCCTCGTCGGCCGGGTCGCCGCCGGCAGTCCGATCCTCGCCGCCGAGAACATCGAGGATCACTACAACATCGATGCCGCACTATTCCGCCCGCGCGCCGATTATCTGTTGCGCGTGGTCGGCTTGAGCATGCGCGATGCCGGCATTCTCGATGGCGATCTGATCGCGGTTCATCGCAACAGCGAGGCCGACAATGGCCGCATCGTTGTCGCTCGCATCGACGACGAGGTGACGGTGAAGACTTTCGAGCGCAGGCACGGTCGCGTGCGTCTGCTGCCAGCCAATCCCGATTTCGCGCCGATCGAGATCGATCCGAAACGCCAGTCGATCGCGATCGAAGGCGTGTGTGTCGGCGTGCTGCGAGTCGGCTTGCAACGCATGAGCACGCGCCACGTTGAAGCCGGGAGTGCATGAGCATGGCCGCCGTATTCGCTTCCTCACCGATGTCCGTAGCATCATCGATTTTTGCAGCGCCGAGCGCGCAGGCGTTGCCCTCTACCGCGCTCGCCGAAGTGTTGCGACATCCCGGCGTGTGGCGACGCAGTTCCGGCAGCAGCACGACGATCCGCACCCAGGCGACCGGACATGTCGAGCTCGATGCGTTGTTGCCGGGTGGCGGTTGGCCACTCGGTGCCTTGACCGAAATCCTGATCGAAAACGACGGCATCGGCGAACTCGAACTGGTGATGCCGGCTCTGGTCGCGCTGACCCGCGCGCGTCGACGCATCGCGCTGATCGCACCGCCGTATATTCCCTACCCGCCTGCACTGGCCGCAGCCGGGATCGATCTCGATCGCATCGTGCGCATCGATGCCGATGCCGGTGACACTCATTGGAGCGCCGAGCAATGCTTGCGCGCCGGTTGCTGCGCAGCCGTGCTGCACTGGTTGCCGAATGTCGACTACAAGCAACTGCGCCGCCTGCAACTGGCGAGCGAAAGCGGCGATGCACTGGCCTTCCTGTTCCGCCCGATCGGTGCTGCCAGCCAGGCCAGTCCGGCTGCTCTACGCGTGATGGTTTCCGCTTCCGCAACAGCGAGTTGCGTTGAAATCCTCAAGTGCCGTGGCGGCATGGACACGCGTCGCGAATCCCGTATCGCCTTGCGCGCTTCCTGATGATGCCATCCTGATAATGCATGGAACGCAGCGCTTATGTTGTGGGTTTGTCTGGTATTTCCCGAGTTGCCGCTGGAAGCGGTACGAGTCGGCGAGGATTGGGAAGAGAACGCCGGAACTGACGCATCAGAGCGAGAAACATCCGATTGCATAAGCCGGGGCCGAACTGGTCGAAATCCTGCTGAGGGCGCGGCGGGTCTCCTCCCCCTTCAAGGGGGAGGTTGGGAGGGGGATGGGTTCAAGTCGGTCGTTGACGATCCGAGTTATCACCGCTTCCAGACCCATCCCCACCCAACCCTCCCCTTGAAGGGGAGGGCTGAAAGCGCTTCGGGGCTAGCTCCGTCTACAAAAAATCTGGGCGAATCCAATAACCTGCGGAACAAACCTGCGGTACTGGTAGAAGGCGCGGCGCAACGCCAGCGGATCGTCGTCGCCAATGCCGCCGCGCGCAGTGTCGGCATTCGCGCGGGACAGGCGCTCGCGTCGGCGTGTGCACTGCATTCGGCGCTGGCGATTTCAGTACGTGATCGCGATGCCGAGCAGCATCTGCTGACTACGCTCGCCGATTGGGCGTATCGATTCAGTGCCGAAGTCAGTGTGGTCGCACCGTGCAGTCTGCTGCTTGAAGTCGGCGCCAGCCTCGCCCTGTTCGGCGGCTGGCCGGCGCTGGAGCGGCGCCTGCGCGACGAACTCGCGCAATTCGGTTTTGCTTGGCGTTTGGCCGGTGCACCGATCGCTGCGGCCGCGCAGGTACTCGCTCGCAATCACGACGGCCCGGAACAATGCGGCCCGGTCATCAGCGATCCGATCCACAGCCTGCGCGCGCTCGGCACCGTCGCATTGCGGCGTAGCGGACTCGACGTGCAAACCAGTGCCGCGTTGCAGGGCATGGGTTTCAGTCGGCTCGATGAGGTGTTTCGATTGCCGCGCCCTGAACTCGCGCGTCGGATCGGCACTGCTGCGCTCGATCATCTCGATCGCCTGCGCGGCCTGCTGCCTGAGGCCTTGCCGCTGTATCGACCGCCGACACGCTATCGGCGTCGGCTCGAATTCGACTATCGCATCGACAACTGCCAGGCGCTGCTGTTTCCGTTGCAACGCCTGCTGCGCGAGTTCGCCCTGTTTCTCGCTGCGCGCGATGGTGGCGTGCAGCAGTTCGAGTTGGTGCTGGAACACGACAAGCGGGCATTGACGCGAATTCCGGTCGGCCTGCTCGCGCCGCAATCGGAAGCGGCTGCCTTGCTCGAATTCGCGCGCGGTCGGCTCGAACGCGTGCAACTGCCGGCAGCCGTGAATGCGCTGACCCTGGTCGCCGACGATCTGCCGACGCTGGCGCCGCTGCATCACGATCTGTTCGAGAACACGCGCCGTCAGATCAGCGATTGGCCGGCACTCGCCGAGCGTCTGCGTGCACGTCTCGGCGACGATGTCGTGCACGGCCTCGCCTGCGTCGCCGATCATCGACCCTCGTATGGCTGGCGACTCGATGCGCAGCGCGCGGCATTGTCGGCACCAGCTTCTGGCGCTGGGAAAACCAACAAGAGCCGCAAACAATCAAAACATTTTCAATCTTCAACCCATCCCCACCCAACCCTCTCCTTGAAGGAGAGGGCTGAAGAAGTCGGCCATTCCGATTCGGATTTTCCGGTACGACCATTCTGGCTATTGCCGCGCGCGATTCCGCTGCGACCTGCACCGGCGCGCATCCTCGCCGGCCCCGAGCGTATCGAAGCTGGCTGGTGGGATGGCGACGATCAGCGCCGCGATTACTACATCGTGCAGACGCCGCAGGGTCAGCGCGCATGGGCGTTCGTCGCAGCCGGCGCGCGCGATGGCTGGATGTTGCATGGCTGGTTCGCATGAAGATGCCGCTGTATGCCGAACTGCATTGCCTGAGCAATTTCAGTTTCCAGCGTGGCGCATCGAGCGCAGACGAATTATTCGAGCGCGCGGCGGCGCTCGGTTATGCGGCCCTCGCGATCACCGACGAATGCTCGTTCGCCGGCAGCGTGCGCGCATGGGAGGCGTCGAAAGCCACCGGCATTGCGCTGATTGTCGGCACCGAAGTGCGCCTCGCCGATGGTCCGAAACTCGTGCTGCTGGCCGCCGACCAGAACGGCTACAGCGAGTTGTGTCGCTTGATCACGATTGGTCGACGCCGTTGCGCGAAAGGCGAGTATCGATTGCTGTGCAGTGATGTCGAGGCGCTGGGTCCAAGCGTGCTTGTACTTTGGGTTCCGCAGTTTTCAGCGGGGCTGCCGAAGGCGCAGCAGAAGCGCAATGACAACAACGATGATGTGCACGCTGAGTGGCTTGCCACGCATTTCGGCGAGCGCGCATGGATCGCGGTCGAGTTGCATCATGGGCCCGACGATGCCGCCGTGATCACCCGATTGCGCGCACTTGGCGAACGTCATGCGCTGCCGCTGGTTGCGGCTGGCGACGTGCATATGCATGTGCGCCGTCGCCGCGCATTGCAGGATGCGCTGACCGCGATCGGCCTCAATTGCACGATTGCCGAAGCAGGCCGTCGATTGTTTCCGAATGGCGAACGTCATCTGCGCCGTGTCGACGCACTCGCCGTGCTCTACCCGCCCGATCTGATCGCCGAAACGCTACGAATCGCTGCGCGCTGCACGTTCACGTTCGATGGATTGAATTACCAATACCCGCATGAACTCGTTCCGCAGGGACACACGCAAACCACGTATCTACGCGAGCTGACGTTTGCCGGTGCTGACAAACGCTGGCCGCTTGGCTTCGATGAAGCGATTCGCGTGCAGCTGGAAAAAGAACTCGCACTGATTGCTTCGTTCAAATTCGAGCAGTTTTTTCTGACCGTGCACGACATCGTCGCCTGGGCGCGCGACCAGACACCGCCGATCCTGTGCCAGGGACGCGGATCGTCGGCCAATTCGGCGGTGTGCTATTGCCTCGGCATCACCGCCGTCGACCCTGCGCACGGCAATCTGTTGTTCGAACGTTTCCTGTCGAAGGAGCGCAAGGAGCCGCCCGATATCGATGTCGATTTCGAGCACGAGCGGCGCGAAGAAGTGATCCAGTACGTATTCAACAAATACGGTCGCGAGCGCGCCGCGCTGGCGGCCAGCGTGATCCGCTATCGACGCAAGAGCGCAGTGCGCGATATCGCGCGCGTGCTCGATCTTGCCGACGATCAGATCGATCAACTCAATCGCGCCTATGCCCTCGCCCATGATGAAGCGACGCTTGGCGTCGCACTGCGCGAACGCGGATTCGATCCGGCAAGCCGCGTGATCCGCCAACTGGTCGCATTGGTAAAAGAGCTGCGCGGATTTCCGCGTCATCTGTCGCAGCACGTCGGCGGCTTCGTGATCTCCGAGCATCCGCTACATCATCTGGTGCCGATCGAG
>JBDTOS010000220.1:0-4964 GCA_039933095.1 Dokdonella sp. | reverse complement strand
GAACGGCTATCGGAATCACGAGCTCCGGACACGTCACGTTCGGCGTCACATTCGTCGCGATCGGATGGATCGTCACCGTGTACTGTCCCGCAGGTATGACCCCAAGGGAGTCGAAATGCGCAGGCTGGCCAAAGTTGCCAACCTCAGCTCCTCTCGCATCAAAATCAATCTGATCTCCAGATCGTTCGATATTTTCTGCCCAATAGTCAAATACCCTCAAATTAAAGCCCGGAGGTGGGGAAAAAAATTTCTCGATCGTCACGAGAGTAAAATTTCCAGGGACAGGGCCAGGTGGGACCGTTTCATTAAAACCAAATGTTACCGCCGCAGCATCGGGGCAAAGCGGCATCTGAGACTGTGCAGATGCAGGGTGACAAAAGTGGAGTGCCGAAATCGTGCCTACGATAATGCACGCAGTTTTCATGGGCAGCTTCCTCCAACTCTCAGCAATCGGTCGAATACCAACTATCGGAAACTCGACGCCATCGGTGATGCCGGGCAAGGACCGAGGAACAGCAGAAAACAGGGTTGAGTTGGCTTTTGGGTCTTTCATTGCATGGCCTCTCCTTGGAAATCCATAGATGAACTGATGCCTTTCCTGCCGGGCCGGTGCGACCAGCTATCGGGCGGCTGCCCCCTCTGGCCGAGTCTATACGTTACTTGACGACAATAAAACGATGTGTTCGCGAGCCTTGGGCCGCTGGCCATCAGGCCGGCGCCGCGCCCTGTATTGATTCGACAAGGCGCAGGCCGCCGCGCATTTTGAGGGCAACGACACGCACGACGTGGCCTTGATTGAGGAGTTGCGTGCGCACGTTCCGGACCATCTGGTTCCGAGCCTGGTGCGCGAAATTCCTGGCGCACCTGGTAAAACGCCGGTCGAAAGCGTCATCGGGATCGAAAAACTGTGATCTGATCGACCTTTTTCGCGCAACACGCGCCGCAGCGATCTGGAAGAATTGGTACAACCTGTGGTTCAGGAGGCCGCACGCACGCCCGATCCAATGAAGTAAACGCCACGGCTGGCCCGCCAGGAAACCCATGCAGCGAACAACATGAGCCGTGACGACGACATTCTGAGACTGCTGATCATCGAAGATTCGATTGATGAAGCCGAACAGCTGATCAGTCAGCTGCGCAATGGCGGTATCCCGTTGCGGCCCATCCGTGCCGAGGATGAGGAGGGTTTGCAGCAAGCCCTTGAGCAAGCGCCCGATCTGATTCTGATCAATGTGGCCAGCGAAAAATTCGCGCTGCGCGCCGTCGTCGATGCAGCCAGTCTGAGCGGCAAGGATATTGGTATCGTCGCCTACGGCCATACGCTCAGCGCCGATGCGATCGTCGCGGCCAGCCAGGCGGGTGCCGATGCGTTTGCTGCGCGCGACCAACCGGAGCATTTGCGCGGCGTAGTCCGCCGCGAATATCAGGCGTTGACGATCCGCCGCAGCGCACGTCGGCTGGAAACTGCGCTGCGCGAGTCCGAGCGTCGCTGCGATGCGCTGCTCGATTCATCGCGAGTCGCCCTCGCCTACGTGCATGAAGGTATGCATGTGCGCGCAAATCAGGCCTATCTCGATTTTTTTGGCGCCCACGATTTTTCCGAAATCGAGGGTCTGTCGCTGCTCGATCTCGTTGCCCCTGCGGCAGCCGACGAATTTCGCAATCTGCTCAAGGATGTCCGCAAGGACAGCGCGCCGCCGCGACAGGCCATTGCGGCACGCGCACTCGACGGCACGCCATTCGAGGCGATCGTTGAACTGTCGAGCGCGAGCTACGACGGCGAGCCATGCATCCAGATTGTGGTCGATCGACCTTCGCCACCGACCGCACACGTTCACGCATCCGACTCGCATGCTCATGCGGACGACATCCGCTCCAAGGATCTGGTCACCGATCTCTATAACCGCCGCTACACGTTGACCGCGATCGAACATGCGGTTTCGGCTGCCGTCAACGGTCGCACCGATCAGTCCTTGCTGCTGCTGGAACTCGATCATCTCAAGGATGTGATCGACTCGATCGGCATCGTGCATGTCGATCTGTTGCTCGGCGATGTCGCGATGCTGTTGCGGCAGAATGTCACGGCGACGGATCTGGTCGGTCGTTTGTCCGACTATACGTTCGGCCTGGTCATGACCAGTCGCGCCGCAAGCGAGTTGCGCGCGTTTGCCGATTCCCTGCGCCAGGCGTTCGAGAACCATATCTTCGAAGTCGGCAAGCGCTCGATCAGCCTCACTGCAAGCATGGGCGGCACCGCGATCAGCGAGAAAAACGCGAACGCCGACAGCGTGCTCGGCAAGGCGCAGGAAATGCTTCGCATCGCCCAGGGGGAAGGTGGCAATCGCATCGCGTTGTTCGATCCCCTGGCCAAGGATTCGGCCGATAGCGAGAAGAGTGCCGAATGGCTGGAGTCGATCCAGCAGGCGCTTGCCGACGACGGATTTGTGCTGCGCTATCAGCCGATCATCAGCCTGCAAGGCAGCGCCAACCCCATCTACGAAATTCTGCTGCGTCTGGCGACACCCAAAGGCGAAGTGCATCCGGGAATCTTTCTTCCGGTTGCCGAAGCCAATGGTTTGCTGCCGGCGGTTGATCGCTGGGTTATCGCCAAGGCGATTCGCACCGCCAAGGAGCGCGAGGACGCCGGTCAGAAAACGATGTTTTTTGTGAAGCTGTCGCCGCCATCGCTTGAGGACCCGACCCTGATCCCGTGGATTTCTCAACAGTTGAAGAGCGCGCGCTTGACCAGCGACGCCCTTGTGTTCGAAATGCCCGAGAGCAAAATCGTCACCAATCTGAAACCGGCGCGCGAGTTCCTCAAGGGGCTCGAAGCGATTCGTTGCACGTTCGCGCTGGAACAGTTTGGTCTGGGCCTGAATTCTTTCCAACTACTCAAGCACGTACCAGCGCGCTATCTGAAAATCGATCGCCACTACATGGCGCGCCTGCCGGAGAACAAGGAAAATCAGGAAAAGATTCGCGAAATCTGCGATCAGGCCAAGCATGCCGGGAAACTGACGATTGCCGAGTTTGTCGAAGACGCCGCGAGCATGTCGATCCTGTTCGCCTGCGGGGTCAATTTCGTGCAGGGTAATTTCCTGCGTGAAGCCGAAAAAGTCATGGCCTACGAATTCTGAACGCCTCCGCGATCTGCCACCCCAAGAAGGCCTGGCAATCGCCGGGCCTTTTTATTTGCGCAGTCGCTTGGACTTGGGGAAAACTCAAGTGCCTTGGCGCAAGGCAGCGATACGCTCCGCGAGTGGCGGGTGGCTCATGAATAGTCGCGAGATTCCGCCTTCTCCGGAAATACCGAACGCCTGAATCGCTTTCGGCAGGGTGTTTTCACCGTGGTTTTCCGCTAGTCGCTGCAAGGCCGAGATCATCGATTCACGACCAGCCAGGCGTGCGCCACCGGCATCGGCACGGAATTCGCGCCAACGCGAGAACGCCAGCACGATCATCGATGCGAACAAACCAAGAACAAACTGCAGACCGATCACGATCGCAAAATAAGCCAGTCCGCCGCCACCATCCCGATTACCGCTGATCGCGCGATCGACGACACTGCCGATCACCCGTGCAAGAAAAATCACGAACGTGTTGAGCACGCCCTGAATCAAACCCATCGTTACCATGTCGCCGTTGGCGACGTGAGTGATCTCGTGACCGAGCACAGCATCGACCTGCTGACGATCCATACTTTGCAGCAGGCCACTGCTTACCGCGACCAATGCATTGTTTCGCGACATTCCGGTCGCGAACGCATTCATTTCGGGGCCGTCATAAATGGCAACTTCCGGCATGCCGATACCGGCCTTTTCGGCATGACTGCGGACGGTCGCAACCAGCCATGCTTCATTCGAATTGGCCGGTTGTTCAATGACCCGCGCGCCAGTCGTGCGCTTGGCAATCCACTTCGACATCGCCAGCGAGATGAACGAGCCGCCCATACCAAATACGGCCGACATTACCAGAAGCCCCTGCAAGTTGATGCCGCCCTTGCGGTACGTCCACGCGTCCAGGCCGAAGATCTTGACGATGATCGTCAACAGCAACATCACGGCCAGGTTGGTGACGATAAACAGTACGATGCGTTTCATGGATTCCTCGTTGCTGCGGGCGATGTCGGATTGGATATCTGGGTAGCCAGCGCGATTTCAATGTCAATCGCTCGCTGCGCGAGCTGTGAGTTAAGAGGTTAGTCGCTCGCTTCGCGAGCTGTAAGTCGGCGGCTGCGCCGCCTGCAAATAGTGAGTAATAGCGAATCACGGCGAAACCCTTGCAGCGCCGCAGGCGCGACTCACTCTTTACAACTCGCATAGCGAGCGACTTGTCTCTTGGCAGCTCGCGCAGCGAGCGACTTACCCGCACTTGTGCCGCACCGCAGCGGGCTTCCGTGTTGCAGAGCAGGCACAATAGGGTCGCATTTTCACCTTGCGCACTTCATTGAATTCTGGAGAACAATCGTGGCAGAACGCATTGCATTGGTCACCGGCGGTACCGGCGGAATCGGAACCGCAATCTGCCAGCATCTCGCGAAAACCGGGCACAAGGTCGCGACCAATTACCGCGACGAAGCCAAGGCCAAGGCCTGGCAGGAAGCGCAGCGCGCTGCGGGTTTCGAGTTTGCGCTGGCCAAAGGCGATGTGTCCGACCCAGCTGCCGGCGAATCGATCGCCGCCGAAGTCGAGCGCCAGCTTGGGCCGATCGATGTGCTCGTCAACAATGCCGGAATCACCCGCGATACGACATTTCACCGTATGAGCGCACTACAGTGGCAGGAAGTCATCAACACCAACCTGAATTCCTGTTTCAACATGACCCGTCCGATCATCGACGGCATGCGCAATCGCAAATGGGGTCGAATCGTGCAGATCAGCTCGATCAATGGCCAGAAAGGCCAGTACGGCCAGGCCAACTATGCCGCCGCCAAGGCCGGCATGCACGGTTTCACGATCTCGCTT
>JBDTOS010000219.1:0-5011 GCA_039933095.1 Dokdonella sp. | reverse complement strand
GGTCGTGGACGACTCGATCGTCGTGCTCGAAAACATCGCGCGATTGCGCGAGGGCGGCGCGTCGATCATCGATTCGGCAATCAAGGGCGCGAGCGAAGTCAGCATGGCGGTGACCGCATCGACGCTGACCACCGTTGCGGTATTTTTTCCGCTGGTGTTCGTGCAGGGCATCGCCGGCCAGTTGTTCCGCGATCAATCGCTGACCGTCACGTTTGCGATGCTGATTTCGCTGGTCGTCGCGATGACCCTGATTCCGATGCTCGCGTCATTGCAGGGCAGGGCACCACTCGGCTTCCAGGACGAACCCGAAGTTGCGCCTAAGCCGTTGCCCAAGAACAAGGTGCTGCGTGGCATGAAGCGCGTGTTTTACGGGATCGGCGAAGGTCTGCTGCAAATCCTTCCACGCGCGTTGTTCGGATTGGTCCGCCTGATCGGAAAACTCCTTGATCTTGTGTTCGGTACGGTGCTGCGAATCTGCGGACGTGCGGTGCGCGCCACTTATGACCGCTCCGCCGGTGGCTATCACCGTCTATTGCCGAGCGCGCTCGATCATCCGTGGCTGGTGCTCGGCACGGCGGCGATTGCGTTTGCGATCAGCCTCGCGATCGTGCCGAGTCTCGGCATGGATCTTATTCCCGCGCTTGCCCAGGGACGCTTCGAGACGACGATCAAGCTGCCGCCGGGAACACCACTGGCAGAGACTGATGCGCTGGTAACCCAGATCGAACGCGAACACGCCAAGGACTCGACCGTCGCATCGATTTATGGTGTGTCCGGAACTGGCACCCGCCTCGATGCGAATCCAACCGAGTCCGGCGAAAACATCGCGCGCCTGCTGGTCACGCTCAAGCATGGTGCCGGCGATGAAGGTGAGCGTGTGGCGATCGATTCGCTGCGTAAATCGCTCGCTGCGCGCCCCGACGCTGAAGTGAAATTCGCACGTCCGGCATTGTTCAGTTTTGCCACGCCGCTGGAAATCGAAATTCGCGGCTACGATCTTGACGCGTTGACGATCGCCGGCAAGAAATTGTCCAAGCTCATGTCCGCCTCGGATCGCTTTGCCGATATCAAGTCGACCGTCGAGGACGGCTATCCCGAAGTCCAGATTCGCTTCGATCAGGATCGCGCTGCGGCACTCGGACTGACCACGCGCCAGATCGCCGATGCGGTGGTCGCCAAGGTGCGCGGCAGCGTCGCCACGCGCTACAACTTTCGTGATCGCAAGATCGATGTGCTGGCGCGCGCGCGCGAGTCGGATCGCTCGAGCGTTGAAGATATCCGCAATCTGATCGTGAACCCGGTAGCAGACCGACCGATCCGTCTTTCGGCAGTCGCCGACATCACCGCGACCGAAGGCCCGAGCGAGATTCATCGCACCAATCAGGAGCGTGTCGCAATCGTGTCGGCCAATTTGCGCCACGGCGATCTTGGCAGCGCGGTGACCGAGGTGAACAAATTGCTGCGTGAGAATCCGCTTGCAGCCGGCGTGTCCGTGCACATCGGCGGGCAGGGCGAGGAACTCGACGAGTCGTCGCGGTCGATGATGTTCGCGTTCGCCCTCGCGATCTTTCTCGTCTATCTCGTCATGGCCTCGCAGTTTGAATCGCTGCTGCACCCGTTCGTCATCATGTTTTCGATTCCACTGGCGCTGGTTGGCGCGGTGCTCGCGTTGAAGTTGACCAATACGCCGATCTCGATCGTTGTTTTCATCGGTTTGATCATGCTCGCAGGAATCGTGGTGAAGAACGCGATCGTGCTGATCGATCGCGTCAATCAATTGCGCGAAGAAGGACAAAGCAAGCGCGACGCACTGATTCATGCCGCCGAATCGCGTCTGCGCCCGATCATCATGACTACGCTTGCGACCCTGCTCGGATTCCTGCCGCTCGCGATCGGTCTCGGCGACGGCTCCGAAGTACGTTCGCCGATGGCGATCACGGTCATGGGCGGCCTGGCAGTGTCGACCTTGTTGACGTTGTTGGTCATTCCGGTCGTCTACGAACAGCTCGATCGCAAGCCCGATGCGTACTACCGCGAGCGCGGCGCGCGCAAGGCGCGCAAGATCGCCACCGGTGATCTTGGTCCCGACGATCTTGATCCAGGCAGCGATGTCGATGGGGAGCGCGTGCCGACATGACCCTAGCCGAACTCAGCCTCAAGCGGCCGGTCACAGCCGTGATGTTCTTTGTGTCGATGACCGTGATTGGTCTGCTTGCAGCGGTGCGTCTGCCGCTCGAATATCTTCCCGATATCGAAGTGCCGTTCCTGTTGGTCGATGTGCCGTATCCCGGCTCGACGCCAGCCGAAATCGAACGCACGATCACGCGCCCAGTCGAGGAGGCGTTATCGACGCTTTCCGGCATCCAGGAAATGAACTCGACATCGCGCGCCGATGGCGCGCAGTTGTTCCTGCAATTCAAGTGGGGCCAGAACGTTGCGACCAAGGCGGTGCAGGCGCGCGACAAACTCGACGCGATCCGTGGCGACTTGCCGGCCGACCTGCAACGCTATTTTGTGCTGAAGTTCTCGACTTCCGACGAACCGGTGTTGCAGCTGCGCATATCAAGCGACCGCGATCTGTCCAACTCGTATGAGTTGCTCGATCGAAAGCTCAAGCGGCCATTGGAACGCATTCCCGGCGTGGCCAAGGTTGCAATCCAGGGTGTCGCCCCGCCCGAGGTGCAGATCGAATTGTCTTCGGATCGCCTGACCGCGCATGGCGTCAGCCTCAACGATTTGGCAACCACGCTGGGACAGGCGAATTTCTCGACCTCGGCGGGCTTGATCCACGATGACAAGCTGCGCTATCGCGTCCAGCCACAGGGTGAGTGGCGCTCGCTCGACGAGATCCGCGATCTTGTCATCAACGACAAGGGGCTGCGTCTCGGCGATATCGCCGATATCAGCCTCAAGCCGGCGCGGCTTGATTACCGCCGTCGCCTTGATATGCGCCCAGCCGTCGCCGTTGATATCAGTCGCGAGCGCAGCGCAAATCTGGTCGAGGTCGGTCGCGCCGTGCTCGAAGAGGTTTCGCGCGCGTCGGCGCAGCCCGAGATGAAGGGGTTGCAGCTGTACTTCCTGCAAAACCAGGCCAAGGGTGTTACCGATTCCCTGCATGAACTCGGCAAGGCCGGCTTGATCGGAACCGCGCTGTCGGTGCTGGTGCTATTTTTCTTCCTGCGCGACTGGCGCTCGACTGCGATGGTGTCGTTGGCGATACCGGTGTGTTTCGTCATGACGCTCGGCGCGATGTATTTCTTTGGTGTGTCCTTGAACATCCTGTCAATGATGGGTCTGCTGCTAGCGGTCGGCATGCTGGTCGACAACGCCGTGGTCGCGGTCGAGAGCATCTATCAATACCGCGAGAAATATCCCGGCAAGCCGTGGTATTGCGCGATCGAGGGAACGCGCGTGGTGGGCACTGCGATTACTGCAGGCACCTTGTGCAGCATCATCGTGTTTCTGCCGAATGTGTTCGGCGAGCGCAGCCCGATCGCGATCTATCTGACCCAGGTTGCCATCGCGATGTCGATCGCCCATCTGGCTTCGTGGCTGATCGCGATCAGCCTGATTCCAATGATTTCCTCGAAGCTGCCGGTACCGCGTTTTGTCGGCAAGGAAAACATGATCACGCGCCTGCAACACCGCTACGAGCGTTTGATTGCATGGACGCTGCAACGGCGTGGTCTGACCATGCTCGGTGTGCTTGCGCTGCTGTTGATCAGCATTGTGCCGATGACGCAGACCAAGACGGACATGTTCCCGGCTGGCGAGACTCGCGAACTGCATCTACGCTACAACCTCAATGGCAGTTACCAGCTGCCACAGCTACAGCGCTCGATCACTCAGGTTGAGACCTATTTGACCGAGCACAAGAAAGAGTTCGAAATCCGCGCGATCTACAGCTACTTCGACGAGCGCGGTAACGCGCAGACCAATCTGTTGCTGACCGACGACGCCGAAGCCAAACGCCCTGCAACCGCGATCATGGAAGATGTGCGCAAGGGCCTGCCGAAACTTGCGATCGGCGAGATTGGCTTTGATCAGAACGGTGGTGGTGGCGGTGGCGACGGCAAGTCGATCAAGTTGTCGCTGATTGGCGATTCGAGCGAACGTTTGCGTGATCTGTCGACATCGGTGATTCCGCTGCTCACGCACGTCCCTGGCTTGCGCGATGTTCGCCTGGCCGAAAATTCATCCGAGCACGAGGTCGCGATGCACGTCGATCGCGAACGCGCGCGCACCTACGGGTTCAGTGCCTCCGAAGTCGCGCGCTATGTATCGGTTGCATTGCGTGGCGCGCAATTGAAGGATTTTCGTAACGGCGATACCCAGATTCCTACCTGGCTACGCTTCCAGAATTCTGATGCGCAAAGCGTTGCTGATCTGGCCGATTACAAGCTGCGCGCCGCCGACGGCACCCAGATACCGTTGCTGGCGATGGTCGACGTGAATACGCAGGCAGCCGCCGGCACGATCGAGCGGACGAACCGGCAGACCGCATTGCAGATTCAAGCCAATATCGCCGATGGCTCCACGCCTGATGATGTACGCAAGGCGGTGGAGAAAGCGATGGACACGGCTTCGTTGCCGGCGGGTTATGGCTGGACGTTTGGCAGCTCGTTCCGCAATTCCGACGATGCCGGTTCGCACATGGCGTTCAATATCCTGATCGCCCTGGTGCTGGTTTATGTCGTCATGTGCGCGATGTTCGAGTCGCTGATCTACCCGGCGGCGATCATGACCACCTTCATCTTTTCGATATTCGGTGTGTTCTGGATGTTCTGGATCACCGGGACGACATTCTCGTTCATGGCGATGATCGGAATCCTCATCCTGATGGGCGTTGTCGTGAACAACGGGATCGTCATGCTTGTGCATATCAATCAGCTTCGTCATGAAGGCATGTTGCGCACGCAGGCGTTGATTCAGGGTGGCAAGGATCGATTGCGACCGGTGCTGATGACGATGGGTACTGCGATTCTGGGGATGGTTCCGCTATGCGTCGGCA
>JBDTOS010000218.1:0-5023 GCA_039933095.1 Dokdonella sp. | reverse complement strand
GCTTGGAGGCGGCCGCGAGCGAGATGTCGAACGGCTCGGCGAGTTGACTGATGCTGCGTTCGCCGATGCTGAGTTCCCGCAACATCGAGCGGCGCGTGGCATCGCCGAGTGCGTGAAACACGGCATTCATCCGGGATGTGTTTAATTCAACCATGTGGTTGAATATAAGTGCGCGTTTTCAGAAAGTCAACCAGTTGGTTGAATGACCCGTTGGTTGAATAATCGGACACGTCGGATCGAAGGGTCTTGCGGCGTGCGTGGTGCAGAGAAGATCGTAAATCGTCAGGATTTCGCCCGAATCGAGTCAGACGTGGCGACGATGCTGTACTGCGCTTTGATGACGGAGAATTCCCATGCCTCACTACTTGCTAGTCAACGCTGCGCTGACGTTGAGCTTGATCCTTCCGGTCGCACAAGCGGAACAGCCGCCGGTGAGTTCATCCCAAGGCATCAATCGCGCGGAGTGGAATACGCCGCAAAAGCCATTCCGCATTTATGGCAATACCTGGTATGTCGGACCGTACGGTCTGGCCTCGATCCTGGTGGATACAGGGCAGGGACTGGTGCTGTTCGATGGCGACTTGCCGGAGTCAGCGCCGATCATCGAGGCGAATATCCGCGCTCTGGGATTTCACGTGCGCGATGTCAAGTGGATCTTCAATTCGCATGCGCATTCCGATCATGCCGGAGGCATCGCTGCGCTGCAGCGCGACAGTGGCGCGCAGGTTCTGGCAAGCGCGGAAGGCGAGCGCGAGCTGGCGCTGGGCGGTGCCGATCGTGACGATCCGCAGTACGGCACGCTACCCGACTATCCACCGGTGACTCGCGTTCGCGTGGTCCGCGACGGCGAGGCTCTACAACTGGGCGAGGTGGCGATCACCGCGCACTACACGCCGGGCCACACTCAGGGCAGCACTTCCTGGACGTGGACATCGTGCGCCAGTGGGCGCTGTCTGCGCATGGTCTACGCCGACAGCCTCACGGCGATCAGTGCGCCGGGTTTCCGTTTCAGTGACCATCCGCGCCGCGTCGCGGCATTTCGTCAGGCGATCACCACCATCGCCAAATTGCCGTGCGACATCCTGCTGACTCCACATCCCGACGCCAGCGGTTTCTGGCAGAAGATTGCGCAGCGTACTTCGGATACGGACGCGACGCCGCTGATCGACACAAGTGCCTGTCGTGCTTATGCCGCAGCCGCGTTGAAACGGCTGGATGCGACATTGGCAAGGGAGCAGGCCGCGTCGAAAACGAGATCGGAGTAGATATTTTCGAATGGACCAGTCCGTTGAGTGCTCGTCAGCTGAGAATATTGCATTTGCCCTCATCCGAATTCGGCAAGCGGGTATGACCGTAACAGACAATCAGCACGGCACCGCCAAGGAGCAGGATCGCCGCATGCGCTCAGGATCGACCTGGCACGGAATTACCCAGTGCCAGGTCGGCATTGCTCAGGACGGGACGCGAGACCTGTTCGGCAAGAGCCTATTCGCCAAAGTCACGTCAAGTCGTAGCGATCAAGGTTCATCACCTTGTTCCATGCCGCCACGAAGTTGCGCACGAACATCTCTTGAGAGTCACTGGCCGCATAGGCTTCGGCGAGTGCGCGCAACTGTGAGTTCGATCCAAACAGAAGATCGACGACCGTGCCGGTGAGCTTGAGCTCGTTGGTCTTGCGGTCGCGGCCTTCGAGCACGAACTCCGAATCGGCGGACTTCGCCCACTTGGTGTTCATGTCGAGCAGCTTGACGAAGAAATCGTTGGTCAACTCGTCCTTGCGGTCGCTGAAGACGCCGTGCTTTGCGCCGCCGACGTTCGCACCGAGCGAGCGCAGGCCACCGATCAGCACCGTCATCTCCGGCGCGCTGAGCGTAAGCAAATTCGCCTTGTCCACCAGCAGGTCGGCGACGCGATGTTCGTGCCCCTTGCTCGCATAGTTGCGGAAGCCATCTGCCTCCGGTTCCAGCGGAGCGAACGACTCGGCATCGGTCTGTGCTTGCGAAGCATCGGTGCGTCCCGGTGAGAACGGAACCTTGACTCCGTTGTGGCCGGCTTTCTTGGCAGCGGCTTCCACTGCCGCGCAACCGCCGAGCACGATCAGGTCGGCCAACGAAACTTTCTTGCCGCCGGACTGCGCGCCATTGAACTCTTTCTGGATCGCTTCGAGCTTCGCCAGCACCTTCGTCAACTCGGCTGGCTGGTTCACCGCCCAATCCTTTTGCGGCGCAAGGCGGATGCGCGCACCATTGGCGCCGCCGCGCTTGTCGCTGCCACGAAACGTCGAAGCCGATGCCCACGCGGTCGTGACCAACTGCGACGTGGTCAGGCCCGAGGCGAGAATCTTTGCCTTGAGCGCGTCGACGTCCTTTCCGTCGATAAGCGGATGATCGACGGCCGGGACCGGGTCCTGCCAGATCAGTTCTTCCTTCGGCACCAAAGGACCGAGGTAGCGCGAGATCGGGCCCATGTCGCGGTGCGTCAGCTTGAACCAGGCGCGCGCAAACGCGTCCGCGAACTCGGCCGGGTTATCAGCAAAACGGCGCGAGATTTTTGCGTAGGCCGGGTCTGTACGCATGGCCATGTCGGCTGTCGTCATCATCGGCGCGTGACGCTTGCTCGGGTCGTGCGCATCCGGCACGGTACCGTCTCCGCTGGAGCCCTTGGGTTTCCACTGTTGCGCTCCAGCCGGGCTCTTGGTCAATTCCCACTCATAACCCAGCAGGTTCTCGAAGTAGCCCATATCCCATTTGATCGGATTGTTGGTCCAGGCGCCTTCGAGGCCGCTGGTGAATGCATGCACGCCATGGCCAGATTCGAACGTGTTGATCCAGCCGAGGCCCATGTTTTCGATCTCGGCAGCCTCCGGCTCCTTGCCGATGTGCTTCACATCGACGGCGCCATGGCATTTGCCGAAGGTATGACCGCCGGCAGTAAGCGCGACGGTTTCCTCGTCATTCATCGCCATGCGCGCGAAGGTCTCACGAATATCGCGCGCAGAGCCGAGCGGGTCTGGATTGCCATTCGGACCCTCCGGGTTCACGTAGATCAGGCCCATCTGCACTGCGGCGAGCGGGTTGGCGAGGTCACGATCGCCGCTATAACGTTTGTCGCCCAGCCACTCGTCCTCCGGACCCCAATTGATATCGGTCGGCTCCCACACATCCGGCCGGCCGCCGCCAAAGCCAAACGTCTTGAATCCCATCGATTCCAGCGCGACGTTGCCGGTGAGGATGAAAAGGTCGGCCCAGGAAAGCTTGCGGCCGTATTTCGCCTTGATCGGCCACAGCAAGCGACGCGCCTTGTCGAGGTTGCCGTTGTCCGGCCAGCTGTTGAGTGGCGCAAAACGCTGCTCGCCGCTACCACTGCCGCCGCGACCGTCGGAAATGCGATACGTGCCGGCAGCGTGCCAGGCCATGCGAATGAAGAATGGGCCGTAGTGACCGTAGTCGGCAGGCCACCAGGATTGCGAGTCGGTCATCAAGGCATGCAGATCCCTGATCACCGCGTCGAGGTCGAGAGTCTTGAACTCCTCGGCGTAGTCGAACTCGTCGTCCATCGGATTGGACAACGAGGACTGCTGATGGAGCACCTTGAGGTTCAGTTGTTCAGGCCACCAGGTGGAATTGGTCGGGCCGGCCGGCCGCTGCGCGTTCTTGCCGTGCGCGACGGGACATTCTGCTTCGGTTGACATGGGTTCTCTCCTTCAGGCGGTTGGACAAAAGCTATCGCCGGAGTGTGACGCATCAGCGACGATAGATAAAATCGTTTGTGATGATTGGAATGATAGTGAGGGCCTATTGAAGCGATTTCATTCCCGTTCTACCCCTGCTGGATGCACTCGAGGTATCGATTCAATCAACGTTGCATGCAACGCTGGTAGCGTTCGTTTGCGCGCGTGGCGAACCATGCGGTAGTGAGGTTGCGGGTGATCTTGGGGCTTTCCAGTTTGATGCCCGGAATCATTTCGCGCGGTAATGACTTGCCGGATCGGGGGTCAGCCAGCGCATAAACGCGTGCGTACAGATCGGTTTCCTCGAACTCGAATTGGTTTCCACGCGCGAGCGCCTTGCGAATGTCGCGATCATCCAGGCCGAGCTTTGCGGCCAACGTGCGCGTCGCGCGTTCGGTCTGGCCGGGTTGGTCGAACGACGCGCCGGGCGTGAGCAGATCGCCATCCAGCGCAAGTTTTACGCCCGTCGCGATCGCAACCGCGTTCTGGAACGCCGCATTGCGACTCGCGTACCAGCCGGCGTTGTAGTCGGCAAAGCGAGAGACCTTGCGCGTATACGGCGTGCGATAGCCCAGCAGGTGGGCGATGCCGAAGTACAGACCACCGCGGCGCGTGAATACTTCATCGCGCAGTGTCGTTGCGACCGGATAGGGAAACTTGTCCGCACGTGCTTCGGCAAACGACACGCTGACCTGCATCGGCCCGGCAGTCTGCACCGGGTTGAAATCTCCGAACAGGCGCTGGCCAAGCGGCACGCTGCCGATCAGGTCTTCGTAAATCGCGCTGAGTTCACGCTCGGTGTTCGCCTGCTTCAGCCGATCGTTGTACGAGCGGCCGTCGCGCGAATGGATCGTCAGCGCCGCATCCACGAGCAATCTCGGAATATGCCGCACGGCAGCACGGCGATCGATTTCGGCACGCGCGATAGTCGGCAAGTTCGGCACTGACGGATCGGCGCGAAATCCCGATTCCTGCTCCGTCACCGCGAGCACCGCGCAGATGTTCTCGCTGTTCGGTTCGATTTCTTGCACGGCGAATGCGGTCTGGATATCCGCCGCCCAGCCGCCACGATCCGGCACGTTGTCCGGCATGCGCCGCACGATTTCGCTGCGCACATCGGCGGGAGGTCGTGAAGGTTGGGGAGGTGTTATCGCGCAGGCTGCGAGAAATACGCATAGCCACATTACCGTGGCAATGCGCGTCAGTGCGGGTTGATGCAATATCCAGTGTGTCATTGAGGCAGCTTACGGAGCTGTGCGCCGGGATGCACGCGGGTTCACTGTGTCGCGCTTG
>JBDTOS010000217.1:0-5116 GCA_039933095.1 Dokdonella sp. | reverse complement strand
CGAAAATCGTCGCATTCACTACGTCCATTCATATCAGAGCGAGGTTCATAGCGGCGCCGCTCGGCTATGTCAATCCGGTGGCTAGCCTATGCCGGAGGCCTATTATTCAAAAGAACTCCCAAACAACTGATCACCTCCACCAGTGTAATCAGGCGGCAAATCGGTACCCTGGAAGATTCCCATCGGGCTATAGTTGGCGTAGCCGGGGAAGATGGTGCCGAGGTGATTATTCTGCAGGCGGCGGATCAGCGCTTCGGAGAGGACGCGACGTAGGTCGGTTGTCACCTGCACATCTTCGCCTTCGAATAGCGCGCTGCCGGACAGGCCGGCGAACTCGTTGAGCCCGTACACCTTGCCGCCGTTTACCGAGCCGCCGAGCGCCATCATCATGTTGCCGTAACCGTGATCGGTGCCGCCGCTGCCGTTGCCGCGCAGGCGGCGGCCGAATTCGCTCATGACGACAATACTGGTGCGCGTCGCGTAGTTGTTGGCGCCAGCGCCGGCAAGATCGGTGTAGAACGCACCGAGGCCGGTCGACAGCGATTCGACCATGTTGCCGTAAGCATCATAGCCGCCGTTCGGCACGCCTTGGCCCTCATGGGTGTCCCAACTGGCGAGGTCGATCGTTGCGACGCGCATGCCTAGATCGGCCTTGATCAACTGCGCGATCATCTTGAGTTGGTTGCTGAAACCATTGGTTCCGTAAGCCGCACCGTTGGCACCTGTGTAAGCGTCGAAATCAATCGGTCGAATGATTGATAGGGCATCGAGTGTCTGCCGTCCTGCAGCATCGAGGGCGGTCGCACCGTTCCAAAGATCAGGCAGAGTTTCGACCAGCCCGCGAAAACCGGTCGGTGGCGTCGGGTTGTATTGGTCAGCTGCGTTCCACGACCACGCCGATGAATCGATGCGGAAATCGCCGCCATCGCTCATCGTGACCGATTCGGTACTGGCGATAAGGCTGGTCGAGGTCAGTGAGCCGGCCGACAGCGCTGGAATCGTCACGTTGGCGGGTAGTGACGCACTGGTCAGATAGCGCGTTAGCCAGCCACTGCCGATACCAGTTTGTCCCGGCGTGCCGAGTTCCATCGTCTGCTGCGCATCGAAGTGGCTGCGTGTGACTGGCGCCGGCATGCCCGCGCCGAGCACGACGGCGAGCTTGCCGGACTGATAGAGATCGCGCAGTTGCGGCGCGCGCGGGTGCAACCCCCAACCGGCCCCCGAGTTGGCCAGCGGGTAGGCCGCGTATTGGCCGCTGATCGGAATCTTGATGTCGGGCCGCGCCGCTTCGTAATAGGCGCGGTCGTTGCCACCGATCGGCGGAATCATGCTAAGGCCGTCGCAGCCGCCACGCAGGAACACCACGACGAGCGTGTCGTAAGTGTTGCTTTCAGTCGCGCCGAAGGCGACGCGTGCACCGGGCACGACGCCGGCAGTGAGTGCGCCAGCGCCGCAGAGTTTGAGAAACTCACGCCGATCGAAAGTGGTCATGGCGATTACCTGCGCAGAAAGTCGGGATTGAGGAACAACAGGCTCACCGCCGAGCGCAGGCGCTGCTGGCTGTAATGCAACTTGAGACTATTACCGTTCCAGGTGTCGGCATCGATATTGATCGCCTCGCTCGCTGTCGCGTTCTGTCGCAGAAACTGGGTGGCGACGCCGTACGCCGGCTCCGGCCGATAGCCAAAAATTCGATCGCACCAGTAACCCATGATCGTTGCAGCAGTTCGCGTCGATGCGGTTGGAAATGCGGCCTGGGTCTGGCCGAGGATATCGGCGAGATAGGGCGAGTTCGACACGTTGCGATTGACGGTGAACTCGGGTAGTCGCGCCAACGTTTTCATCGTCATCGCCAGCGTGCCGGTGCTCGACCATGCGCCCTGGCGATCCGGATAGCCGTTCGGTGGGCCCCAGTAGAACGGGCGATGTCCGGTCTGCTGCAGGTAGTTGCTGAACTCCTCACTGGTGGTCCAGTTGTTCGTGTTGTCCGGCTGCGGCGTGTAGTTGCCGCCGATGGCGCGCAACGCACCCATCGTTGCCTCGAACGGGCGCTTCATGCCAGCGCCCCAGGTCTGCTTGAACTCGTTGCTGAGCAGGATCGTCTGGAGCATGCGCTTGATCTGGTCCGGCGCGCTGATGTAGGTCGTGAAGTCCTGCGCAACGGAAGCAACAAGGGCGGCTGACGGCGTATCGCCAACAAAGCGCCGACACAGTTTGGTTGCAATATGCTTCGCGGTGCCCGGATGCGCGACGAGGCGATCGAAGACATCGCGACCGTCCTGCATCGCCGGCTGATTGTCTGGGGGAATATAGAGGCCGTTGAAAATCTTGTTGCGGCGATCGTGCCAGTCGGGCCGATAGAGAAACGTGCCGTCATCGTCATCCGGGTACTGCCAATAGCCGTCCTTGATCGTCCAGCCGGTCAGTGACGCGGCGGCCTCATAAACATCGTTGTCGACATAGCCGGCCGGGAAGCTGCCGGGACAAATGACCTCGGTTTCAAGCACCGAAGGGTTGACGCAGGGCACCGAAAACGGATCGGTCGGACCGAAATAGTTCTCGACTCCGAGCGTATGCAGCTCGATCATCTCGCGCGCGAAGTTCTCGTTGAAATCGGCGCCTCGACTCGACTTGTTGTCGAGGTAGATCTGCATCGCTGTCGAGGTTGCCACCGCTTCGAGCAGGGTGCGGAAATTGCCGAGCGCATTCGCGCGGATGACGTCGCGATCGTAGTGAACGAAGACCGGGCCACAGTCGTAATCCCAACCGAAAACGTTGAAATGGTCGTGCCAGAAATTGGCGACGCGCTCGAACAACTGGCGCTTGCTGTACAGCGCCCGCACGATCGTTGCCGCCTCGGTCTCGTTGATCGGGAGCATGCGCACGAAAGAATTGTTGGTGACCTGCTCATGGCCGGACCAGAGCTGTTGCAGCGTCTTGCCGAGAGTGGTGTAGCCGGCGGCGGCGAGGCGGGTGTCACAAGCCGAGTCGCTGATCGTCGTCGGGCTCAGTTGCTGGGCGACCCAGGCCGTCCATTTGGCATCGTTGTTGGCGCCGGGCAGGGCATTGAACGCCGCGTCGTCGGCGGTCGTGAATCCGTAGGTCGTCTTGTTGAGCCAGCCGATGCGATCGGGCGGAACGGCGCTAGGCGCTTCGCCGGCCTTGCTCATGTCGAAGAGCACGTCCTTGCCGGGGCGATGCATTGAAACAGTGGACGGACGTCCGATCGCGGTGGCCAGACCAGTCAGCAGATTGCGGCGGCTGCTCATCATGCCGCCAATCGATTCAATACCCATACGCCTCGCCCGGTCGGATAACCGGACACAGCTTAACAACGCAATCCTGTCCCAAGTGTGACGCCGGGCGGCTTTTGCTTACCGGCGATCGGGTGACATCGCTGCTTTCAATGGCGTGCTAACGAAATGTAGCGCCGACAATACGTGGCTCGGGTTCAATCGATATACCGAAGTTCTGCTCGACAGCATCGGCAACTTTGCGCGCGACGGCGAGCAGTTGCGGGCCGCTGGCATTGCCGTGATTGACCAGTACCAGTGCGTGCCGGTCCGAGATGCCGGCATCGCCGTCGCGATATCCCTTCAAGCCGCAGGCTTCGATCAACCACGCGGCCGAGAGTTTTGTCGATTGAGAATCGACCGGCCACGAGGGGATTGCAAAGCGCTTCTGTTTCAGCGCTTCGGCAACACTCGTTGCAACAACCGGATTCTTGAAAAAGCTGCCGGCGTTGCCGACGACGGCCGGGCTCGGAAGTTTGCGTAAACGCAGGCGCTTGACGGCTTCGGCAACGAGGATTGGAGTTGGCTTGGTAACGCCCAACGCAATCAACTCGTCGCCGATGCCGGCGTAGTCGATATGCAGTTCGCGCTGGCGCGGTAGATCGAATTCGACTGCCGTGACGATGTAGCGGTCAGGGTTACGTTTGAAGATCGAATCGCGATAAGAAAATTCGCATTCACTGGCTGCCAGCCGTATCGATGTGGCGTTGAGCCGATCCCAGCACTCGACATGGGCGACGAATTCGCCGATTTCGACACCGTATGCACCAATGTTCTGAATCGGTGCAGCACCGACGGAACCGGGAATCAGCGCGAGATTTTCGAGGCCGCACAATCCCTGCGCGAGCGACCAGTGCACGAACGCGTTCCAGTTCTCGCCGGCCGCAACGCGGACGCTTGCGCGACTGCCGTCGTCATCAAGGATATCGATCCCGCGCAGCGTGAGCGACAGGACCGTTCCTGCCACATCGCCGACAAAGAGCGTATTGCTGCCTTCGCCGAGAATCAGCGGCGCTTCGCCGACGATGTCGTGCGTGGACGCCTCGGTCATCAGTCGAGGCACTGCAGCGGCGTGGGTCACTTCGATCAAGCGACGCGCACGTGCATCGACATGAAACGTGTTGCGCGACTTCAGGTCTGCGTTTTCGGTCAACGTGAAACCTGGATCGCCCGGATCGCCATGTCGCGGCGTCGCCG
This sequence comes from Dokdonella sp., assembly GCA_039933095.1. GTDB lineage: Bacteria > Pseudomonadota > Gammaproteobacteria > Xanthomonadales > Rhodanobacteraceae > Dokdonella. The sequence continues at coordinate 626 of JBDTOS010000217.1, read as the reverse complement.
TGATCTTGGCGCTTGTGCCAGTTTCACACGATGCACTCATGCCGATGTCTGATCCCGCGCGGGCCGAATTGCCTCGACGCATTCACCGATCAGAGTCGGCCCGCGATAGACCATGCCGGTGTAGAACTGCACGAGACTCGCACCCGCAGCGATCTTTTCTGCCGCGCCCATGCCGTCCGTGATGCCGCCAACGCCGATCAACGGAACTCTGCCGCCAAGACGTTGTGCCATTCCGCGCAGCACCGCAGTCGAAAGCGCGAACAATGGCCTGCCGGAAAGTCCGCCGGCTTCGTGCGCATGCTTGTGTCCGCTGATCACGCTCCGGTCGATCGTCGTATTGGTGCAAATCAGCCCATCGACGCTACCATCCAGAAGCACCATCGCGATCGCATCCATCTCGTGTTCGCTCAGGTCGGGCGCGATTTTCAGCAACATCGGTTTGCGTTTGCCGTGTTTCGAGCCAAGTTTTTCCTGTGCATCGCGCAAGGTTCCGACGAAACGGCGCAGAGTTTCTTCATTTTGCAAATCGCGCAGACCCTGGGTATTCGGCGACGAGATGTTGACAGTCACATAGCTGGCACGTGGATAGACGCGTTCCAGGCAAAACAGATAGTCATCGACCGCAC
>JBDTOS010000216.1:0-5142 GCA_039933095.1 Dokdonella sp. | reverse complement strand
CGCGCGGCGCGCCTTTGTCGACCTCGATGGCCGCAACAGCGCGCGCCGGATCGTGCTGACGATCAACGATGGCCGCGTCAGCGAACTTGGCGATGCCGATGCCGGTGCGGCGCTCGCCGACGCCAAGCTCGATCCCGCGCGTATTGCCACGCTGTACGGCGATTTGCAGGAAGAACGCCGGCTGATGAGTCTTGCCGAACTGCCGCCGCTGCTGATCGGTGGTTTGCAGGCAGTCGAGGATCGCGACTTCAAGCACCATCACGGCATTGATGTCGCTGCCGTGCTGCGAGCGGCGTGGGCGAACCTGCGCGCGGGTCATGTCGTGCAGGGCGGATCAACATTGACCCAGCAACTTGTGCGCAACCTGTTCCTCGATCGCAACCAGACCCTGGTGCGCAAGTTCAACGAGGCGCTGATCGCGTTGCTGATCGAAGCGCGTTATGACAAGCGGCGCATTCTCGAAGCCTATGCCAATGAGGTTTTTCTTGGACAACAGGGCGGACAGGCAGTGCACGGTTTCGCGGCAGCCAGCGAGTTCTGGTTCGCTCGCGACGTGACATCGATAGGTCCGGGCGAAGTCGCGATGCTGGTCGGCCTCGTGCAAGGACCGAGTTACTACGATCCGCGCCGCTACCCGGATCGCGCCCTGGTTCGCCGCAATCGCGTGCTGAACCAGTTTGCCGACACCGGTTTGATCGACGACAAAACCCGCGATGCAGCGCTGGCGCAACCGCTCAACGTGGCCGCGAGCGGCGCGTTGGCGCGCAACCGGTTTCCGGCATTTCTCGATCTGGTCCGCAGTCAGCTCGCTCGCGACTATCCGGATAGCGAACTCAATAGTGCCGGTCTGGCCATCCATACGACGCTGGCGCCATCCACGCAATTGCTCACCGAGCAGGCGATCGATACTGCGTTGACCGCACTCGGCAAGCGCGGCAGCGCCGTCAATGCCGCCAGCGTCGTCACCGGTGCGCGCGATGGCGAAGTGCAGGCGCTGATCGGCGCGCGCGATGTTGGTGGCGGCGGCTTCAATCGAGCGATCGAAGCGCTGCGCCCGATCGGCTCGCTGGTCAAACCCTTCGTCAATCTGGTTGCACTGGCGCAGCCGCAGCGTTACTCGCTGGCGACCCGGATCGACGATGCTCCGGTCGATCTGCGCCAGCCGGACGGCTCGCACTGGACGCCGCAAAACGACGATCATGAGATCCATGGCACGGTGATGTTGATCGATGCGCTGGTGAACAGCTGGAATCTTGCGACCGTGCAGCTGGGCCTGCGACTTGGCGTGCCGCAGGTGCAAGCGCTGCTCGAATCGTTCGGCCTCAAGCGCACGATCAATCCGAATCCATCGTTGCTCCTTGGTGCGGTCGATTTGAGTCCCCTCGATGTTGCGCAGATGTATCAATACTTTGCCGCCGATGGCCATGCTGTGCCGTTGCGCGCGCTGCGCGGTGTGCTCGATGCGCGCGGCCGGCCACTCGCGCGCTACGCGGTCAAACCCGGCACCGGCGACTACGTGACCGCGTCGCGACTGGTAACCTACGCGATGCAGCAGGTCACTCGCGGCGGAACCGCAAGGTCGATCCTGGCGAGCGGTCTCGGCGCATTGCAGGCCGCAGGCAAGACCGGCACCAGCGACAGCCAGCGTGATTCGTGGTTTGCCGGATTTACCGGCAGTCATCTGGCGGTGATCTGGATCGGTCGCGATGACAACAAGCCGACCGGCCTGTACGGTGCGAGCGGTGCGCTGACGGTATGGATCGAGTTGTTCCGCCATCTGCCGACACTACCGCTGACCGTCGCGAGTGAGGGCATCGAGCGTGTGTTTGTCGATTCGGCAACCGGGCATCGCACCGATGCGGTTTGTTCCGGCGCACGCGAATTGCCGTTTGCCGTCGGCTATGCGCCGCAGGAAAGCGAGAACTGTCCGCTCGATCAGCTGAGGCACTGGGCCAGTGGCGCGCGCGAGCCGGATGCACCAAAAGACCAATCCGACACAGGACACCAATGAAATTCTTTTCCTTATTTTCCGTCGCTCGTTGCCGCTCGCTCTCCATTGCCGCAATGGTGCTCGGCGCGCTGCTGGCAAGTTGCAGCGAACCCAGCCCGCCGGCGCGTGTGGCTGCAATCAAACCCGACGATCCGCTGGTGACCATTGCGGCCATTCGTGCTGCCGGCGAGAAGGACGATTCCGTGATCCAGGTCGCGCCGTTGCGCGATCCAGCCGTCGAAGGATTTCTTGCCGAAGCGCATGGTGCCGAAACGCAACGCAAATTCGATGCCGAGGCAGCTGCGCTGGAACGCGCGCTCAAGCTCGCGCCGGATGCGCCGGATATCCTGCAGTTGCTCGCGGAGGCCGAAATCGCCCGCGGCAACGTGCGTCGTGCCGAGGAACTCGCAATGAAGAGCTTCGCCGCCGGACCGCGCCTCGGTGCGCTGTGCGCGCGCAACTGGCAAACCCTGGTTGAAACGCGCACCGTGCTCAACGATCCGGTCACGCGCAAACAAGCCGAACAGCGCGTCAAGGATTGCCGCAAGAACGGTCCGGTACGCATGTGAGCGAATCGGTCGCCGACTTGCTCGGCGCAGAAGGACCGTTCGCCCGCGAGATTCCCGGCTTCGCCCCGCGCGAACAGCAGCAGGCGATGGCGAGCGCGGTCGAGAACGCGATCGCCGAGCGCAAGCATTTGATCGTCGAAGCCGGCACCGGCACCGGCAAGACGTTCGCCTATCTGGTGCCGACCTTGCTGTCGGGCCGTCGCGTGATCGTCTCGACCGGCACCAAAACCTTGCAAGACCAACTTTTCCATCGCGATCTGCCGCGCGTGCGCAGCGTGCTTGGCGCGCGCGTCGGCGCAGCGCTGCTCAAGGGCCGCGCAAATTATCTGTGCCGCTATCGGCTCGATCAGACCGGCAAGGATGGGCGGTTTTCATCGCGCCGCGAAGTTTCGCAACTGCACGAGATCCGCAGCTGGAGCAATCGCAGCAGCAGCGGCGATCGCGCTGAACTCGCCGATATTCCCGAGGATTCGCCGCTGTGGCCGCGGGTGACATCGACGGTCGACAACTGCCTCGGCGCCGAGTGCCCATTCTTTTCCGAATGCTTTGTTGTCAACGCGCGCCGCGCGGCGCAGGAAGCCGATGTCGTCGTCGTCAATCATCACCTTCTGTTCGCCGACATGGCGATCCGCAAGGAAGGCTTCGGCGAAATTCTGCCGGGCGCGCACGCGTTCATCCTCGATGAGGCGCACCAGCTGCCGGAAATCGTCGGACAATTTTTCTCCACAAGTCTTTCGGCGCGGCAAGTCAGCGAGCTTGCCGCCGACGCACTCGCCGAATGCGCGAATACCAGCGGTGCGCTGGCGACCGTGCAACCGTTGCTCGATCCGTTGACGCACGGCGTGCAACGCCTTCGACTCGCCCTCGATCGCCTGCCGGCGCGCGGCGATTTCCATGCGATCGAACGCGATGCCGAGGCGACGCGCGAGATCGATGCGCTGGCGGACGCATTGAAAAATCTCGGCACCGAAATCGAAAAGCACGCCGAACGCAGTCGCGGATTCACCACGCTCAATGAGCGCGTCGCGGCGCACATCGAGCGTCTCGGTCAATTGTGCGACGGCGGCAGCAAAGGCTATGTGCATTGGTACGAAACCAGCGCGCATGGATTCAGTCTCAATGCGACGCCGCTTGATCTCGCCGCGCCCTTGCGCGAGTTGCGCGAGCAAAGTCACGCGGCTTGGATATTCACCTCGGCAACCCTGTCGGTCGCGAATCGCTTCGATCACTTTTCGCGCCAGTTGGGGCTCGATGACGCCGCGACCCTGCTCGTTGGCAGCCCGTTCGATTACGAAAAACAGGCGCTCGCCTATCTGCCGCGTGGTCTGCCGGAACCGGCTGCGCGCGACTACACCGAGCGCGTGATCGATGCTGTTCTGCCGGTACTCGCTGCTTCACGAGGCCGTGCGTTTCTGTTGTTCACCTCGCATCGCGCACTCAAGCGCGCGGCCGAGTTGCTGACGGATCGCGTGCCGTATCCGTTGTTCGTACAAGGCAGTGCGCCGCGCAATCAATTGCTCGATGAGTTTCGCGCATCGGGCAATGGCGTGTTGCTTGGCGCGGCCAGTTTCTGGGAAGGCGTCGATGTGGCCGGTGAGGCGTTGTCGTGCGTCGTCATCGACAAGCTGCCGTTCGCCGCGCCCGACGACCCGGTCCTCGACGCACGCCTGCGCGTGATCCGCGAAAACGGCGGCAACCCGTTTGTCGAATGGCAAATACCCGCCGCCGTGATCGCGCTGAAACAAGGCGCGGGCCGCCTGATCCGCGATATCCACGATCGCGGTGTGCTGATGTTGTGCGATCCGCGACTCGTCGAAAAAGGCTACGGCAAGGTATTTCTCGCCAGCCTGCCGCCTCTGCCAAAGACGCGTGAACTCGTCGATGTCGAGGCGTTTTTCTTGTAGGAGCGCGCCCTGCGCGCGACCGTGAGAATGGTTGCCCATCAATTATCCCGGTGCTAGCCTCAGGGGCGCGCAAACGCGCACAGCACCGGGAGCGTGCCATGTCACTTCGCAATATCGTGCCCATCGGCTTTTTGCTTGCCCTCTTCTTCGCATTCACGCCGGCCCATGCCAGAAACGAAGTGCTTTCGTTTCGCATTGCTTCAAACGGTGGATTTCAGGCTGTCGTCTCCGGAGAAAGCGATGGTCCGGGCTGCAATCCAGAATTTACTCAGCCTTCCTCCGTTGAAGTCACAGGCGCATCGATTACCATCAATTCTCCGTTTGATTATTCATTTTGTTCTATTCCGGCGAGTTGGCACCCTTACGAAGTGACCGCTGAATTGGGTGTCCTATCCGGTTCCACCTACGAGATAATCTGGATGCAAGGGACGTGGCAACTGCATGGCGTCCTGGTACCGAGTCAGTTGCTCCGTACGCCCGCGATTCCGCTGCCGACGCTTTCGCTTGCATGGCTCGCGCTCCTCGGACTGTTGCTGTCGGTCTTGGCATTCTCGTTCTCGCGCCGCTCCATGAAGATGTAGCCGAAACCAGGCGCGGCGAAGTCCACTTGCCGCGTGCTTGGAGATTCCGCGTTCTGGCTCGGTTGCGACGTTCGCCCGTTTTTGTACAAAGGTCCTGG
>JBDTOS010000215.1:0-5155 GCA_039933095.1 Dokdonella sp. | reverse complement strand
AGCAGGCGAAGGCCGAAGAGTCGCCTAAAGCCGAGCCCGCCAAAGCGCCAGAGCACGACGATGTCTTCGTTCATCCATTTTTCGCGCACATGAGTCTTGCGGACCCGCTCGGGACCGCGAGTTTCCGCTTCACCGGAATCCACTACCAAACCAACGAAGGCACAACCAGCACGATTACCGGCCTGCGCATCCGGATCACCAGCGGTACCAGCAATGGCTCCGTGGTGTTTGGAGACTTTACGACTGAAAGACTGAGTTCGACAACGTTCAGCACGATTTATCGCGCCGCCGATACTGCCTTGACTACGAACAACCGTCCCGTTTATGAAGCGGTTGCCGACTTCGCGCCACCGATCAACCTGACCACGCCGGGCACGTACTGGATCGAGTTTTCGGCCGATGGCACCGGTACGTCCGGGCCATGGTCGCCGCCGCAGACCGTGCTAGGCCAAACCACTACCGGCAATTGTGAACAATCGATTGCTGGTGCCGATTTCGCTCCAATCACCGATACCGGTGCCGGTACGCCGCAAGGTTGCCTGTTCATCCTCGAAGGCGCCAACCTGCCGGTGCAATTGCAGAGCTACGAAGTCGACTGAGCTAGCGATCAGCCGCTTGACGTATCAACGCCGCCGGCTGCAAACCGGCGGCATTTTTCGTTGTGCGAGCCCGTTTACGGCTGCGCTCGACTATTCGCGTGTCAGGGAACGATATCCGCAATAGTCAGCGCGACGGTTTCCGTGCGGTGAACGTCGGTCGGTGCTGACAGCGCCTGCATGTCGCCGCTTTGCGGCAGCGCATTGCCGGTTTTCGAGATGCGCGCGCCGATGACGACCTGCGGAAACATCGAAAGCTTCATGGTCGGTAGCATGCCGTTGCTGTCGTCGAGAGTCACTGTCAGCGGCAATTGGCTCGCGCTCAGGTGCTGGACGGCCAGGGGCATTGGCGGGCCGTTGGCGGCGCGGGCAAAGACGAACAAGCTGGCATTCGGATCGAGCTGACTAGCGAGTTTCGGATCGAGGGAAACATGTACGGTCAAATGCGGTGCGTCGGTTGCCGACGCAGCCGATGCTGGCGACGCTGGTTTTTCTGCGGCGATAGTCGCAGTCGCAGCGGCCGGCATACCCGCCTGCAGGCGCGCATCGGTGATTTGCGATTGCACGTTTTTCGCGACATCGGAATCGGGTTGCAGCAGAGTCAATAGATGGCTCCATGTCGCAATCGCGGACGGGAATTCTTGCGCCTGATATTCACTGACACCGCGCAGCCAGAGCCCGCGCTGGTTGTCGGCATTGATCGTCAACGCCTTGTCGATCAATGTGCGCGATTCGCCATCAAGATGCGGCTGATCCGGAGCGGCGGCCATCGCCAATGCCTGCGCGTATTCGACCATCACATCGGGATCGTTCGGTAGCAGATCGAGCGCGCGCTTGAATGCATCGCGTGCCTCGGCGAATTTCCCGGTTGACTGATAGGCGCGACCGAGCAAGGCCCAGCCCTGTGGATCGCCAGGATTTTTCTCCATCTTCTCGGCGAGTCCGATGATTGCCTGATCCATGTCCACACCATGCGTCGCTGCATCTGCAGCCGGCGCGGCAACTTGGGCCGGATCGAGCGATTGCGGGGAGCCGATGGCGCGATAGAGAACGATCGCAGATGCAGGCAGTACGATCACGACTGCGAGGACCGCCACCAGTACGCTGTGAGATGCGTTTGAACCGGAGGATGTTGTAACTGGCACAGCATCGAGAAGCGCGCGCTTCGCTGCGTATTCCTCGGCGCTGATGATATCGGCGGCGAGCGCATCGTCGAGGGCGCGCAGGCGTCTGGAATTTGGCTCCGCCTTGCCGCTACCGATACGACGCCCGCGCAACAGCGGTATCAGCACGATCGCCAGCGCCAGCACGATCATCAGGGTGGTGATCATCAGGAACATCGTCATCACCATTCATCCACACTGGTGATCGTTTCCGAGCGCACAACGCTCGCGCGACTTCGCCGCCGCACGATCGTCACGAGAACCCATGCGCCCAACAGGAGAACCAGCAGCGGACCGAACCAGAGCAACAGCGTGCCGCCACGCAGCGGCGGGTCGTACAACACGAAGTCGCTATAGCGCTCGGTAAGCCAGTCCTTGATCTGATCGTCGCTCTTGCCGGCCTGCATCTGCTCGAAGATATCGTGGCGCAGGTCCTTGGCGAGATCGGCCTGCGAGTCGGCAAGACTCTCGTTCTGGCACTGCAGGCAGCGCAGCTGTCGGGTCAGATTCTGGAATCGCATTTCCTCGGCGCGATCCTTGAACGGCAAGGCATCCACCGCCGACGCGACAACGGGGATCGCGATCAGCAGTGCAAGCATCAGCACCGCGAGCATGCGTTGCGGACGCGATTGAAGAATGATCGCAACCATCAGCGCGCACCCTTTTTCATGTCGGCAATCAGCGGTGCCAGGTTCTCGGCAATCACCAGCGGCGTGACCGGGCTGAAGTGCTTGTAGCGCACGACGCCATCGCCATCGACAAGAAACGTTTCCGGCGCGCCGGTGACACCGAAGTCGATTGCGACATCGCCGGATCGATCGACGATGACGACATCATAGGGATTGCCGAACTGCGCCAGCCAGCGTTTCGCATCCTCGGGATCGTCCTTGTAATCGAATCCGACCAGTTTGATACCGAGACGCTTGCCTTCGGCCATCAATACCGGGTGCTCCTCGCGACAGGCGAAGCACCAACTCGCGAAAACGTTGAGCAGGTAGGGTTCGCCAGCAAGATCGTGATTACCGATCATCTTCGCCGGATCATCCAGCGACGGCAGCGAGAATGCCGGGGCCGCTTTGCCGATCAACGGCGACGGTACCGCGCGCGTATCGTGGCTGGTGTTCCACCAGATGCCGAAACCAAGCAGGGCGACCAGAACGACGAAACCGATGAATGGCAGCAGGCGATTCATGTAAAGCCCTTCCCTTCAAGGGAAGGGTTGGGTAGGGATGGGTTTGCAGTTGGAGGTAACCCCAGCGAACCCATCCCCCTCCCGACCTCCCCCTTGAAAGGGGAGGAGGCAAGCGGCAACGCGCGAAAACGCCGCTCGAACGCCGCAACGAATCCGCCGAGCATCATCAGCAGTGCGCCCGACCAGATCCAGCGCACGAACGGTTTGAGGTAAATGCGCAGCGACCAGCTACCGTCGTCACCGATCGGTTCGCCGAGCGCGACATACAGATCACGAAATACGCCGGCATCGATTGCGGCGGCGGTTTGGATCTGGCTGTCGCGCGAATACTGGCGTTTCTGCGGATGCATCGTCAGCAGTGTTTCGCCGCCGCGCAGCACGCTGACGGTACCTTCATCAGCCGCGTAGTTCGGGCCTTCGGTACGGGCGACGCCGTCGAAGCGGAAGGTCAGATCGCGAATCGTCACCGATTCGCCGCGCGCGAGGCGCAGGTCCTTCTCGATGCTGGTTGCTTCGGTCGTCAGCACGCCGGCAATGAAAATCGCGACGCCGAAGTGGGCGAGGATCATGCCAACCATCTCCGGCGTGAAACGCCGACCGCGCGGTGCATCGCGCCAGCGACGCAGCGCAAACAATGTGATGCCGATGCCGACCCACAAGGAAGCTGTGACGCCAATAATAGCCTTCCATTGCAGATCGCCGGCTAACAACCACGTGGCGATCGCAGCAAGCGCTGCGACGATCAACGCCGGGCGAAGAATGCGCAACGCCGCGCGCCAATCGCCGTTGCGCCAGCGAATCAGCGGTCCAAACGGCAATAGCGCAATGACTGGCAGCATCAACAGCACAAACAGGAATCCGAAGTACGGCGGCCCGACCGATACCCGCCCAAGGTTCAACATCTCGCCGAGCAGCGGATACAGCGTGCCGAGCAGCACCATTGCTGCCGCACAGGCAAACATCAGGTTGTTGACCAGCAGTGCGGTTTCTCGCGACACCGGCGCAAACGCTTCGCCACCGGCGATTTTCGGCGCGCGCAGCGCGTAAATCAGCAGTGAGCCGCCGACGACGACGGCGAGAAATACCAGAATGAAGACACCGCGGCGTGGATCGCTTGCGAATGCGTGAACTGAAGTCAGCACGCCCGAGCGAACCAGAAAGGTGCCGAGCAGCGACAGCGAAAACGCGAAGATCGCGAGCAGCAGCGTCCATGCGCGGAACGAGCCGCGCTTGTCGGTGACCGCCTGCGAATGGATCAATGCGGTTCCGATCAGCCACGGCATGAATGAGGCATTTTCAACAGGATCCCAGAACCACCAGCCGCCCCAGCCCAGCACCGAATACGCCCACCAGCTGCCAAGCGCGATGCCAAGGGTGAGAAATGCCCAGGCGACGTTGGTCCACGGGCGCGACCAGCGCACCCATTGCTGATCGAGCTTGCCGCCGAGCAGTGCGGCAATCGCAAACGCGAATGCAACCGAGAATCCGACATAGCCGGTGTACAGCATCGGCGGATGAATGATCAGACCGGGGTCCTGCAGGATCGGATTCAGATCGTTTCCGTCCAGGAGGGCCGGCAACTCGCGCGCGAACGGGTTCGAGGTCAACACGGTGAACAGCAGGAATCCGAAACTGACGAATCCGAGCACGCCGATCACGCGGGCCATGAAGTCATCCGGCAACTTGCGCGAGAACGCAGCGACTGCGACGGTCCAGATGTTGAGGATCAGGATCCACAGCAGCAGCGAACCTTCATGCGCGCCCCACACGGCCGAAAAGCGGTAATACCACGGCAGGCGCAGGTTCGAGTTCTGGGCGACGTATGAAACCGAAAAGTCCTGCACGAGAAACGCGTAGGTCAGCAGTGCGAAGGCAAGCGCAACGAATACGAATTGTCCGGCGACTGCCGGACGCGCGACCGCGATCAAGGTGCGATTGCCGGTGTGCGCGCCGATCATCGGCAGTACGCACTGCACGACGGAAAGCAGCAACGCGAGGATCAGCGCGAATTGACCGAGTTCTGGAAGCATCGTGATGGATCGTCGATTGGTTCTACAGGTCGGGGTGTCATTTTAGTGCTTGGCAAGACAGTGACATATGCGATTCCATCGTGCATCCCCCTTTCGCCTTCGGCACCTTCCCCCGCTGGGGGAAGGGGAGGAGGGTTCGTTTCGTGTTGTGGTCCTGTCGTTTGCGAAACGGCG
>JBDTOS010000214.1:0-5159 GCA_039933095.1 Dokdonella sp. | reverse complement strand
TGCGGTAGTGCATGTGCGCACTCATCGCGAACATCGGGCCATGCGCCAGCACGCCAGCAACGAGCATTGCGCTGCCCAGCCAGAAAGCGATCGGATGATGGAATGAAATGCCGTGTGCTGTCATGCGTTCCATGGTATTGCATCACGCATTGCACGCGCAGCAGTTGCTCTCCAGTTCCGCCTTGCAGAGACGCCTACATGATTCCCGCTGTCCCCTTGCAGCGCTCAACTACGTGTTCTGACCTATGGCACTCACGTCCACACCAGATAATAAAACCGCTCGCACCGGCGCTACTGGACTCAAAGTCTCGGTAGCGATCGTCCTTGCTTTGATCACATCTGCCGGATGGCTGCTGCTGCGGCAGGGCTCGGGGAATCCACTCCAATCGTTGTTCGGATTGAGCAATGACGGGCTGCAGGCTGCGCTGTTCCAGACCGCGCCGTTGCGGACCGCGCAAGGCGGCACGGATCGTATCTATCTACTCAGCACCCAATCGCAAACGCTGATTTTTCGCTCAGGTCGAAGCATCACTGACGTGCGCACGGACTACCTGCACATCGACCTTTGGGCGATCGATGCGACCACTGCCACCGTTGCCTGGCGCAAGCGATTGCGCACCTACGAGGGCAAGGAACGCGAAGGCCGCATCCTCACCGCATTCGATCTGCTTGGTGCCGATGGCACAACGCTGTGGCTCAATCTGGAAGGTCCGCTTGGGGTTTCACTCGCCGATGGCAGCGTCATTGCCGACACCGCGCGCATCGAACAACGCAATCCGCAGCTCGCCGGCAAGATCGTCAACGAAGATGGATATGTCGCGTTCGGTCGCAATGGCCTGCAGCTGACGCTCAACGACGCCAGTCAGTGGCGCATCGATGCTGCCGATCTCTCCGCTGCGCCGCGCGATACACCAGTCAGCCATCCCGACAAAATTGTTCCTCCCGCAAACGGCCGGCCATCATCGACGAGCAGCTTCCAGATACGTGCGCTGACAGCCGGCGAAACCTGGCTCGGTGTGCTTACCGACAAGGAGGCCGATGCTCTCAGCCATGCGCCAGTCATACCCGGACGCGATCCGAATGAAAGGCCTGGGGCTTTGCAGCAGTACCTCAACGCGAACCATGTTCCATCGCCATTGAACGATCCGCTTCCGCAGCCCTACAGACTTTGGCGCGCGCGCGTGAAACAGGTTTCCGCTGCACCACCGGGTTGGTCGAAAGAACTGCCGGATCGTTGGGGCAAGCGCTCTGAATTCAGCGACTACCGCATGTTGCCCGATTCGCCGTCGTTCCTACGCGCTGGCTTGCTGCGACAGCATCGCGATGCCGAGATCCCGCTCTGGTATCGCAATCCCGACAGCGTAATCGTGCTGCATGTAGACAAGCTCGGCGAAGCGGGCCGATTACAGCTCACGCGCATTGCCGGCCCGCGCGGCGCTGTCGTCTGGCAGACGCCGCTGCCTTTCGTTTCGCTCGAATCGGTTATGCGCGGAGAAAACGATCTTGTGCTCTGGGGTAAAGGTCCCGATTCGGCTGGCGATCACAAATCGGGCGAAACCGTCACCCTCTGGAAGATGACGCGCATCGACACGCAAACAGGGAAAACCATCGCACTCGACATGACGACAGAGAGCTTCACGCGCGAGGCGATCACATGGTCGACAGACGCCGATTAGGAGATGAGCCAACGCTCACGAATCGACGACGATGGTTTTTCGGAATTCCCTGAGGACTTGAGCAAACTCCTCTTTTTTGGAGATTTCGCTGTGCCCCGAGGTCGGTGACAAGTAAGCAATTGATGTATGATCCTAACGTTTTTTAACCAGCGTTCAACCAACGAAATTCTTGTTGCACGATCGTCGGCAACACCAACCTAGGGGGTAATCGTATGCATGCCCGTTCCGCGCGTTTGTTCGTCTTGACCCTCCTTGCGCTGTCGCTGCCGGTTTTCGCGGCACCGGCTCGCACCGTTACCATCGTCGTAAAACAGAACGGTGCACCCGTCGCCGGTGCGAGGGTGATGATCGCAGCCGACGAGAAGGATGCGATCGGCAAGACCGATGCACAGGGAAAGATGACCCTCTCCACCACGTCCGCGAAGATCTCAGTCACAGCCGACAAAGGCACAGGCAAAGGATCAGCCTCTGGAACGGATGCCTTGCTCAACGTCGCCTTGGCCGGAGGTGCACAATGAACGTGCGCGCAGTTTCCAACATTGGGGCAGCATTGTTTGTGACATTGATCGCCACCGGCGCCACTATTGCGTCGGCTCAGACGCAGGTCTACGCCGGATCGAACGACACTCCGAATCCGTTGATCAACGCATCGTTTTCCAGTCCGACAATGACGTATGGTGCAGAGATTGCAAACACCGGCACGACGAGCGGACTCACCACTTCACTGGCTTTCAATCAAGTGCGAGTGTTCAAGTCCGGGGCACCGGGTTGCTCGCTGATCGCCCAAACGAACAACAACTCCAACAACATTTCGATCTACGGAATCAGCGCAAGTGGCGTTGTCGCAGCAGTCGCCGGATCACCGTTCACCGTGGGTGCTGGCGTCCAGTCTCTCGCTTGGGCGCCGGACGGCGGCGCACTCTATGTACCATTGGCGGTCGCAGGTGCAGCCAACGTTGTCACCTTCACAGTCTCCTGTGTCGCCGGCGGTCCAATCACCATCACGAATGCCGGCACGGTCGCGTTGGCCGCGTTCAACCTTCTTCGCGATGCCGAGGTGATCGGCTCCGGAAACGGTACCCATCTTTGCGTTTCGGGAACCAATTCGAACAACGTAGGCTGCTTCCCGCTCACCGCGCGCATCCCGGGTACCACGGCGGTAAACACGATCACCGTAACCAATGTCCGCGGCATGCGAATCGCCGGCAACAACTGCGGAGTTGCCGGCGTCGGCAGCGCGAACACCGTACAGGGTTTTTCGGTCAATGCAGGCGGCACGATTACAGCGACGAACACCGGGGCAACAACAACCAACCCACGTTATGGCGCAATCTCGGCGAACGGCGCACTTGCCGCGTTCGGTGGTTTCGGCACCCAATTTACCGTGTTCTCGGTCGATGGCGCATGCAGCCTCACGCTCGTTGGCTCGAACAACAACGGGATTGCGACAACCCTCGTTGAGTATTTGGCCTTCGACACGAACAACCTGCTCTATGTCGCAGACTCGTTGGGGAACCAGATTCGCGTCTTCGCCCCGACCTCCGGCGCTATCGGAGCTGCGGTCAGTACCAGTAACACCAACCATGCCACGATCAACGCACCGGGTGGAATCGACGCTGCGCTGCTCTCGACCCTGCCAGTTGATTTGATGAAGTTTTCTGTCGACTAAGTCGGCGGTTTCTTCAGGTTGGGGCGAGCCCGGGCAAACCCCAACTTTTACCGGATTCGACAAGTCGGAACGCGTGACCGTATTCCTAGCGCTTTGCAGTTGACCCCAAGGCAAAATCAATCGCCGCGCAGACGGCTGCAACTTGTGCGGCATTGCACTGCTCGGCTGTGGCGCGTGGGCTGTCGGGATAAACCTCGGTAGTCGTCTTGTAGCGCGCGTCGGTGACACCGGCGCACAGGCCAAGTTGCTTGAAAGGGTAGCGGATCACGCCGGGCGACACCACGGTTGAACCGATGATCTCGCCGTTACGATCGGCCGGGGCGATATGGGTCACTTTCGCCACTGCGCCGATCACGGCGTCCCGGAACTCGGGCTGCGGATTCTCGCTGTCGTCGACCAGATAAAAACCGTCAGGAATTTCACCCGGTTCGATCGTCACGCCATCGCGCGCGGCCAGGGCCGGACGAAATTCGGATTCGTCGGTATCGGTGGTCTCATGCAGATCGATGTGCACCAGGACGCGATCGCGGAATGATTCGATCATGCGCATCAGCGCAGCCGATTCCTGCGCCGGACTGTTCTCGCGAAACGAGCGGTTCGGATCGAGCGCGTCGCGGTTCCAGCGATGAATCATTTCGTAAGCCCAAGGGCTGACGCACGGCGCAACGACCAGATTGATCTGGCCCGCGTAGTCGGATGCGCGCTGCTCGACAAACTGCAAGGCACCATGCACGCCGCTTGTTTCGTAGCCATGCACGCCGCCGGTTACCAACACGATCGGTAACTCTTCGCGCCAGTCGCGACTCTTGATCGCGAACAACGGATATTTATTTGCGTGATAGTCGAGACGGCCGTATTGCTCCACGTCGAAACGCGAGCGCAGACCGTCGATCCTGCTCAGCACGTCGGTCGCATAGCTGCGCTTGGCGGTCTGCCGCGACAGCCACTCTGCCCTTTCCGCATCGCCCCAGGCGACGCCGGCTGTTCCAACGGGATAAGGTGAAATGTTGGTCATCATTGCTCGCTTTACGCTGGTCTCAAGTCAGGGCATCAAGTCGGCGCGGCATCAAGTCGATGCAGCTTGCTGCGCACCGCCAGCCAGCGCGGCGCGCAGCGGATCCAGCCGCGCACCGTAGCGATCGGAGCGCGCCGTATCCTTGCGCAAGGGCTCGCGTACCTGCGCGGCGCTCGGCGTGTGTACCTCGCGCTCGGTCTCATAAAAACGCAAGCAGGCCGGATCGAATTCCAGTCCGCAGAACGCAAGCAACTCGCGCGTGTTGCCTTCCGGGTCAGCCAGCAGTGCTTCGTAATGCTGATCGCGGAATCGGTCGGGGAAATCGGCAGCCCACTTGCGGCACACCCGATCGTAATCGTGCCAATACGCTGCCATGTCTTCGATGTCGTAACAGAAGCCATGCTCGGCGAACAGTTGCCGATAGCAGGCGAAGCAGGTTTCCAGCGCATCACGACGGCTATTGACGATGCGCGCGGCCGGCAACATCGCCAGCGCCGCCCCTGCTTGGAGCCAATTGCGCGGCAGCTTGTCGGTGAAGCGTGGTCGCTTTTCGCGCCAGCGCGCGGTCCGCGCGAGGTATTCCTCGCCCATGCGTTGCCAGTCAGCGGGCGTCGCCTCGCCGACCCAGACCGGGAATGGTTTCCTGCGCCGCCGCGATTCCGCTTCCAGGATTCGCTGCAAGTCAGGCAATTCGTTGCCGCCTTCCACTTCAGGATGCGAGGCGAGAATCTGCTCGGTCAACGTGGAACCGGAACGCGGCAGGCTGACGATGAAGATCACCTCATCACCCTGCGCCTTC
>JBDTOS010000213.1:0-5166 GCA_039933095.1 Dokdonella sp. | reverse complement strand
TGGGGAATTCCTCCAGCGCAACAGGGATTTCCATAAGCCGGGACAAGGAAGCCGGCAGTGTTGTCTGTTGCGAAAACGTCGTGGCTCAGAACAAGCGTTATGCCGATGAAGGCCCAGCGAACACGATACAGCCCCCAAGAACACCGAAGGACTTTCAATCGATGTGCCGCATGCCCCATGAGCGTTCTCCCTGATAAATTGTGGACCCAGCAAGAATGCTACGACATCGCGCAGCGAAGGAAGCGACACCCTACGCATCATGGAAAAAAGCGAAGCGTAAGTGTGCACGAGCAACGCGCGCGATGTCGTCGAGGTGCGAGCGATAGCTCCAACGTATTCTTCAAAAGGTCAGCAACAGGCGGTCTTGCACCTCATGGTATTCAAGACTTAGACCGTCCATTTGAAACCGTTTCAGCATCGACCGGCCCACGTTAATGAAGGCTTCGCGTTCAAAGAGTCCGTCAGGGATTGGAATGTCGCACAGCTTGCGACCGGAGAACTTTGTACCGTCAATGCTCAGCACAACGTAAACACCGCGCGCTTTGCACGATGCAATGGAGCTGAAAAGACGCTGTAGCGAGAACGCCTGCGCGCCATACAGTATGGTTTGACTGTCCGAGTACGGCGGGTCGCAGTAAATCAGATCATTCTTCCGAGATCTGTCCATCGCATCGGCAAAATCCAGATGGAGGAATCGCGCGCCTTGAGTCCGAGCGTGCCAAATATCTACACGGTCCCCGAAGGCCTCTGGTGGCATAGGTTGATGCGCCCCGACGGGCGTGCTCATGAACCCGTCGTGTTTACGAAAGCGAACCACTCCTCCGTAACACGCACGGCATAGAAATAGGAGATCGGGTCCATTTGGCTGCGTGTTGTAGCTAGCCAGAACTTGCTCGTAGGCAGCCTTCTTGCCTACTTCTGCGATGAGCGCGTAGCGCTCCAAGTAGTGACGTTTCAACCTCTCCTTGTCGGCGTGCAGCGTCTGCCAGATTTGAACAAGTGGAGCGAACGCGTCGCTTGCCAGAGCCTTCGGAGGGGCCAGCACGCCTAGGACGCCGCCACTGCCTAAGAACGGTTCGAAGTAAGTACTGAAGCATTTGGGAAAGTAGCCGATGATGGCGTCCGCTTGCTTCTGTTTGTTGCCGATCCACTTTAGGAGTTGCGTGCGGAAAGGCCTCGTCCCTCCTGACGTTGGCAGCGGTGCCTCGTCAAGGCTGAACATCTCACGCTGTATTTTGGTGACCGGTGCGAGCATGGGAGCTGTGTTCATCGTTAGCGTCAAGTCTACATTCTAATTTTGAATATTCCAATATCGAATCTACGCTGCGAACATGAAGAAAGACCGTCTCGCCGCGCTGCTGCGACAAGTCCGGTTGGAAGCCGATCTCACCCAATCGCAGCTGGCCACCAAGATCGAACAGAACCAGTCCTATGTCTCAAAGTATGAGAATGGGGAGCAGCGGCTGGACTTGATCGAGCTGGAAGCTGTCTGCAACGCAGTGAGGATTTCCTTGATAGATTTTGTAGGGCGATACCTTGCGGGCTAACCATCTGTTCGCTGTCCAACCCAAGGAGTTCTGGGCAAACGTCCGAACGATCAGCGAGGAAGTGGGTTATACGAAGCGCGGCAACAAGAAAAAGCGCATCCCATCGATTATCAAACTCCCCACCTTGGAAGAAGTGAAGGAGGGGTTCAGCCGACTGAACCTCACGACTACGCATATTGCAAACGGGGATGGCACACTGACCGACTTTGGCCGACTCTTGTTTGAATACTTCGCGTATCGAGCCGATGTGCTTAACAAGCAAGTACAGGTCCTACTAATGGACAAGAATAGCGCTGAGGCTGAGTTCAAATCACTCAAGAAACGCCTGAAACCAAGCAGAAGCCTGCCTACCTAACAGGTATGGTCAATATGCTAACGGAGGCAAACATTGGCGATGCGCCGTGCAACTACAATCCGTTGAGCCTCACCACAGTGACTCAAGATGCAATGCCATTGCGCACTCTATCTCGCCGAGTGGATGGGGCTTTCCCCTCCGTGGTCAATCCAATCGCAATCTGGGAAATCAAAGAGTATTACCACACGACCACGTTCGGCAGCCGCGTAGCTGATGGAGTTTACGAGACGCTTCTGGATGGCATGGAGTTGCTGGAACTTGAACAAGCCGCAGATCGGAAGGTGCAGCACGTCCTATTCGTAGACGCTTACTACACATGGTGGGAATGCGGGCGCTCTTATCTGTGCCGTATCATCGACATGCTTCACATGGGATACGTAGACGAGGTTGTTTTTGGCCGCGAAGTTCTCACCCGCCTCCCGCAACTAGCACAGGCATGGAAGGCAGCGTACGACGCACGAGGAGCCTGAACGTCTCACTAAAAATTCACTCCCCAAGCGTCAACAACGAAGCATTCCCGCCCGCAGCCGTCGTATTGATCGTCAACGTACGCTCGGTCGCAAACCGCAACAAGTAGTGCGGCCCGCCCGCTTTTGGTCCAGTCCCGCTGAGGTTTTCGCCACCAAACGGTTGCACCCCAACCACGGCGCCGATCTGGTTGCGGTTGACGTAGCAGTTGCCGACCTTGGCGCGGGCGGCGATCTGTTCGACCGTGGCGTCGATGCGGCTGTGGATGCCGAGGGTCAGTCCGTAGCCGGTCGCGTTGATCGCGTCGATGACGCCATCGAGATCGTCGGCGTTCCAGCGCACGACGTGCAGGATCGGGCCGAATATTTCACGGTCCAGAATATCCAGCGACGGAATTTCATAGGCTCGCGGCGCAAAGAACGTGCCGTGTTCGGCACTCGCATCGAGCTTCACGTCGTTGATCTTTTTCGCTTCGCGATCCATGCGCGCGGCGTGGTTGACAAGAATCTCGCGCGACGGCTCATCGATGACCGGGCCGACATCGGTCGCCAGCAGGCCCGGATCGCCGACGACGAGTTCGTCCATCGCACCCGCCAGCATCGTGATGACCTTGTCGGCGATGTCGTCCTGCACGAACAGCACGCGCGCGGCGGAGCAGCGCTGGCCGGCCGAATCGAATGCCGATGCGACGACATCCTTGACCAGTTGTTCGGGCAATGCGGAGGAGTCGGCGATCATCGCGTTCTGGCCGCCGGTTTCGGCAATCAGCGCAGCGATCGATGCGTCGCGCGCGGCGAGCGTGCGATTGATCGTCCATGCGGTTTCAGTTGAGCCGGTGAAGCAGACGCCGGCAATCGCCGGATCCTTTAGCAAGGTCGCGCCAATCGTCGAGCCCTTGCCGGGAATGAATTGCAGCACGTCTTCTGGCACGCCGGCTTCATGCAGCAGGCGCACCGCCGCGCAGCCGATCAACGTGGTCTGTTCGGCCGGCTTGGCCAGTACGCTGTTGCCGGCGGCGAGAGCGGCGGCGACCTGGCCCATGAAGATCGCCAGCGGAAAATTCCACGGACTGATGCAGACGAATACACCGCGACCGTGCAGGAAAAGCTGGTTGCTCTCGCCGGTCGGGCCAGGCAAGACTTCCGGCTGGCCAAACAGCTTGCGCGCCATCGCCGCGTAGTAGCGCAGAAAATCCGCTGCTTCGCGCACTTCGGAAATGGCCGCAGGAATAGTCTTGCCGGCTTCGCGCACGGCCAGCGCGATGAACTCGCCGCGCCGTTGTTCGAGCAGATCGGCAGCGTGCTCGAGAATGCGCGCGCGACTCGCGGCCGGCAGATGATTCCACGTCGGTTGCGCGGCGACCGCGTTGGCGAGCGCTTTCTCCATCGTCGCCACATCGGCCGGTTGGTATTCGCCGATCACGCGGCGGCGGTCGCTCGGATCGGTGCACGGTTTGGCAGCAACGCTCGACTTCGCACCCGGCACCAGCGGCGCCGCTTTCCACGGCGCGCGTGGCGCGTTGATCGCGCTCGCGAGCGCCTTCAGTTCGTCGTCGTTGGCGAGATTGACGCCCATGGAATTCTTCCG
Organism: Dokdonella sp.; assembly: GCA_039933095.1. GTDB lineage: Bacteria > Pseudomonadota > Gammaproteobacteria > Xanthomonadales > Rhodanobacteraceae > Dokdonella. The sequence continues at coordinate 1,209 of JBDTOS010000213.1, read as the reverse complement.
TTGTTCGCCGAAAATGCCGATCGGCAGCGGGATGCGTGGATGCGATTTCGATGTGTAGTGGCGCACGCTGTCGCACGGATCGGCGACCAGATCGGCGATCGCGACATTTTCATCGACAATGCGATTGACGAAGCTCGTGTTGGCGCCGTTTTCGAGCAGACGCCTGACCAGGTACGGCAGCAAATCTTCATGGCTGCCGACCGGTGCGTAAACGCGGCACGGCACATCGAGGTTGGTCTTGCCGATGACTTCGGCATACAGATCGGCGCCCATGCCATGCAGACGCTGGAATTCGTAGCGCGCGCGCGGTGCGCCCGATCTCGGCGTGTCCTGATCGCTGGATGCATCGGCGCTGCCGAACTTGCCGGCGAGATGGCTGATCGCCGCGATCGTGTGCGCGTTATGGGTCGCGAACTGCGGATAGATCAGCGCATTGCCGGCGGCGAACAAGCGCCGCGCGCAGGCCAGATACGACACATCGGTGTTGGGTTTCCGCGTATAGACCGGATAGCCGGACAAACCCAATTCCTGCGCGCGCTTGATCTCTGAATCCCAGTACGCGCCCTTGACCAGCCGCACGCACCAGCGACGGTTGGCTTTGCGCGCGGTATCGGCAAGCCAGTCGATCACGTACGGCGCGCGCTTCTGATACACCTGCACGGCGAGCCCAAATCCGTTCCAGCCTTCCAGCGACGGATGCGCGAACACCGGCCCGATCACGTCCAGCGACAATTCGAGCCGATCGGCTTCCTCGGCATCGACGGTCATGCCGATGCCGTTGGCCATCGCGAGTTGCGCGAGTTCGAGCACGCGCGGAATCAACTCGGCGAGCACGCGTTCGCGCTTGGCGACTTCGTATCGTGGATGGATTGCCGACAATTTGACCGATATCGAAGGCGCATCGATCACGCGCGCCCACGGCCCGCGCTTGCCGATTGCGACGATCGCATCGCGATAGGCTTGCTGGTAGCGCGCTGCATCGTGCGCCGTCAGCGCACCTTCGCCAAGCATGTCGAAGGAGAATCGATACGGGGAATTGTTCTTGTTCCGCGAGCGATCGAGCGCCTCCTCGATCGTGCGGCCCATGACGAACTGGTGGCCCATGATGCGCATCGCCTGGCGCACCGCGAGGCGCACGACCGGTTCGCCGGAGCGCGCGATCAGGCGCTTGAACGCGCCGAAGAAGTTGCGCTTGGTGTCCTCGGCAAT
>JBDTOS010000212.1:0-5192 GCA_039933095.1 Dokdonella sp. | reverse complement strand
CGTAGGTAAGCGCTCGCCAGCGTTTCCGCATAACTCACCTGCTCCCACGGGCTCAATCGCTCGCGTCTCGGTGCCAGCGCTTCCAGCGCGTCGATGGCGGCGGCAAAATTGTTTCGCACTATCTGCAGCTCTGCGACCGCAACTTGCAGGGAGTCCTGTGCAGCGGAGTCTTGCGCAACCACGGTCTGACGGGTATCGGCAATCTCGTTGATCAGCAATTCCGGTGCAATCGGTTTGTCCGATGCCAGCAGGCGATTGAACAGGTTGGCGTAATGCTCCTGTAGCAACTCTTGCCGACGCAGATCGCGCGTGGCCGCATCGCGTTCGTGTTCGGCTTGAGTCGCAAATTGATTCGCACGTTGGGCCTGCCAGAGTGCAACGGCCGTTGCCGCAATCAGAATGGTCGCGACAGCCACCAGCACACCTCGCCGCCGCAGCCATTTTCGCAGTCGATAGCGGCGTCCACCCGCGTGGGCGAGCACTGGCCGATGCAACTGCCAGCGCTCGAGTTCAGCATCGAATTCGGCCACGCTGGCGTAGCGCGCTTGCGGCTCCTTGCGCAGCGCGCGCTGGAGGATGGCGGCAAGATCCCGATCGAGATCGGCAGGCAGCTGCGGAGCATCTTCGAGCACGGCACGAACCTGAGCGCTCGCCTGCATGCCGGGGAACGGTCCTTCACCACCGAGCAGTCGGCATGCCAGCGCGGCCAGACCATAGACATCAGTGGCTGCGGTGCTGCGTTCGCCGCGCACTTGTTCCGGTGCAGCATAAGCCAGGGTGTAGCCCACATTGGTGGCCGTCGCGTTGGCCTGTAGCGACTGTGCCACGCCGAAGTCGAGCAGCACGACACGGCCATCGCCGTCGATGAGGATATTGGCCGGCTTGATGTCTCGATGCAGCACCAGTTGCGCGTGCGCGTAGGCGACGATGCTGGCCACTTTGCGCAACAGCGCTACGCGATCGCGTAGTGATAGCTGCTTTGCATCGGCGTAGTCATCGATGGGTTGGCCAGCAATGCGCTCGATGACAAGGTACGGCGCACCGTCGTCGAGCACGCCGCCATCGATCATCGAGGGCAATCCGGCGTGCTTGAGCGAGGCAAGCATCTGACGCTCGCGCAGCATGCGGCGCACGGCGTCGGGCGACGGTGGCGAGCTCAGAGGCATTTTCAATACCGCTTGCTGCTCGAACCCACCCTCCACGCGCGACACCGCCAATGCGATGGCCTGGCCACCGCGGCCCAACTCGCCGTCGACCCGCCAGCGTCCCAGTGATTCTCCTGCCGTGTAGGGTCGATCCAGACTTACGCGTTGTGCAGCCGGTTGCTCGAAAAACTCGCCATGGCGCTCAAGCCCGCGCAGGAGTCGTCGCACGGCCGCTACCGCCTCGGGCGAAAAGCGATCCGCAAGCGCCTCAAGTCGCTCCAGTTGCTGGCTGTCGTCATGCTCTGCCAGCAGATCGAACAGCGCATCCATCTGTGCCAGCAAGTTGTTGTCGGGGGGCGATTGCGCGGGTTCAGTCATCATCCAATACCTCGGCGAGCAGCGCGCGCGCCTGCAACCAGTCGCGGCGAACGGTTTTTTCGGTCACACCGAGCAACTCGGCAATTTCCTGATTCTCGAATCCGGCAAAAAAGCGCATCTCGACGACTTGCACCAGGCGAGCGTGCTCGGCGCGCATCCTCGTCAATGCCGCATCGATGGCCAGCAGGCGATCCATGTCGCGCTCCTGGAACGCGATCGGGTCATCCTCTGCCAGGCTGGGGAGCGGAGTTTCGCGTTTCTGTGCACGGCGCGAACGGATGTGATCGATAAGAGTATGGCGCACGACACGCGCAAACAGCGCGAAGTAGCGTTCGCGATCCGCGCTTGCGTGTGTGGACGCAATGCGCAGAAATGCTTCGTTGACGAGCGCCGTCGTATTCAACGTGCCGACCGGCATCCGTCGTCTCTGGCCTGCGGCAATTGCCCGCAAGCGAGCATAGGCCGCCGGCAACAGGGTCTGCTCCAGATCGCCTGCCGGATCGGCCTCGAAAATCAGGGCGTCGCCTTGATGGTCGTGACTCATTCCCGTTCCATGAAACACGCACCGCAGCGCGCATGATGGCATGCCGGACGCCGATGGCGGAACAGGTGGCGGAAACTGCCGTGGCAGGGCAATCATTGCTGCTGGGGGCCTGCCGGGACCTCGGGTCGGGTCTAGCATTGTTGCATCGCGACCGTGATCGTGACGGTTGCCAGACGAACCTCAGGGGAACAACGTGGTTTGCAACGGCAATTCCGCTGGATGTAGAAAATTCCCGAGACCGACGCCGACCAAGCGGTAGCGCGTGGCTTCGGGTTGGTCGACGCGATCGCGTAATGCCAGCGCGATATCGGTCAGTTCCGTCAGCGATGTCGGCGGCTGCGGCGGGGTGAGGCTGCGGGTCAGGATACGGAATTCGCTGGTCTTGAGTTTAAGGATCGCGGTGCGACCAATGCGCGCGTCGGCGATCTTGCGGCTTGCGATCCAGGTTTTCTCGGCCAGACGGCAGATATGCGGTTCGAGTTCGCTCCGCGGAAGATCGTGCTCAAAGGTGTCCTCGGCAGAAATCTGCTGTGTCGGCTGATTCGGTTGCACGGCGTGCTCATCGATACCGTGGGCGAGTTCGTGCAGGCGCCGACCCCAGCGACCGAAGCGTTGTTCGAGTTCCTCGATCCGGCGCGTGCGCAGATCGGCGACGTTGCGTAAACCAAGCTCAGCGAGCTTGCGATCCATGACCTTGCCGACACCGGGTAGCCGGCCAACCGGCAGCGGTGCGAGAAAGTCGAGGATATGCTCCGGGCGAATCACGAACAAACCGTTCGGTTTGCGCCAGTCCGATGCGATCTTGGCGAGAAACTTGTTTGGCGCAATGCCGGCCGATGCCGTCAGCTGCGTTTCCTCGGCAATCGCCGCGCGAATCGCCTGCGCGGTCGCGGTGGCCGATGACAAGCCGGTCTTGGTCACGCTGACATCAAGATAGGCCTCATCGAGCGAAAGCGGTTCGACCAAGTCGGTATGCCGCAGGAATATCTCGCGCACCGCCCGCGACGCGGCGCGATAACGCACAAAATCCGGCGCGACGAAGATGGCATCGGGACACAACCGCTCGGCACGCATCGCCGGCATCGCCGAACGAATGCCGAACGTGCGCGCCTCGTACGAAGCCGCACAGACCACCGAGCGTGCGCCGCGCCACGCGACCACGACGGGTTTGCCGCGCAGGCTCGCATCGTCGCGTTGCTCGACGCTCGCATAGAACGCATCCATGTCGATGTGAACGATCTTGCGCACGCGCGCTGGTCCGAGCACCTATCCGATCGGCAGGCGCATCGTAAACAGTGCGCCCCCGCTGGCACGGTTCTCGGCGCGCACGTTGCCACCGTGTTCGTCGGCGATCTTCTTGACCACGGCCAGGCCGAGGCCGGTTCCGCGCGCCTTGCTCGTCGTGTACGGCTCAAACCAGCGTTCGCCGAAATCGGCCGGCAGACCGGGGCCGTTGTCGCCGATCGAAAGCTCGACCCAGTCGGCGCCATCATCACGCGCGCCTCGGGTGCTGATGACGATATGTGGTTTCGCGAGTTCGCCAACGGCTTCGAGCGCGTTCTTGAGCAGATTGTGCAGTGCTTGACGCAGGCGCACCGGGTCGGCACGCACCAGCGGTTCGCCTGCCATCAGATCGCGCGTCAGGGCGATACGCTGATCGTTCGCATACAGGTCGAGCACTTCGTCGAGCAGGGCGTGGATGGCAATCGGCCGGGTGGTCAATTGCGGCGGTCGTGCATAGTCGCCGAATGCATTGACCATGGTCTTGAGCGCCTCGACTTGGCTGACAATCGTGCGCGTCGCTCGATCGAGCAAATCGGCATCGTCGGCCGGCATGCGCCCGAGGAAGCGCCGACGCAACCGTTCGGCGGCGAGTTGAATCGGCGTCAGCGGGTTTTTCACTTCGTGGGCAAGACGACGCGCAACCTCGCCCCAGGCAGCATCACGTTCGGCACGATTGAGCACGGTCAGATCATCGAACACGGCGACGAATCCCGCATTGCCGGGCAGGGCCGCCCCGCGCAGCATCAGTGCACGCCGGCCATCGCCGGTCTCGACCACGAGTTCTTCGCGCCATTCGCGCAGGGCTTCGCGCATGTGGCGCGCGAGCGGATCGGTCAGTTGCGCGAGATGCGGAAACCGGCGATGAATTTCTGCCAGCGATTCGCCGCTGTGACTCGACAGGGACACGCCAAGGATGGTTTCCGCCGCGTGATTGGCAAAGCGCAGTTGACCGGACTGATCGAAACCGAGCACGCCCGCTGACAATCGCTCCAGCACCGCTTCGAGCCAGGCACGCTGTTGCTCGGTTTCCTGAGTGCTGCGGCGCACCCGCGCGCTGGTTGACTCAAGCTCACGCGTCATCTGGTTGAACGAATGCATCAACTGACCGAGTTCGTCGTTGCTGGATTGCGGCAACGGCGTGTCGTAGCGGCCGGCTCCGACAGCGCGTGTAGCCGCCGCAAGCCGACCGATCGGGGCAACCAGTCGACGCGCAACGCCAAACGCCGCAAGGGTTGCGAACAACACCGACAACAGCAATACAAAGGTAAGAATCAGCGCGAAGGTGAGCTTCAGCGATCCGCGTAGAAACTTGAGTTGCTGGAACTGGAAACTCGCGTTCTCGATATTGCGCAGCAACGGTTGTAATTTTTCTGGCAGCGGAAAAATGCCTTGCAGCAGGCGCTGTTCGCCAGGACGCGTCCCGGCGCGCAGGACGACGCGCAGCGCGAGCACATCGCCCAGCGGTTCAGCGGCCGCATAGCGCCCGTCGCGCGCAACGCGCAGCAGGATCGCAGCGTCGGGAATCGGCGGATCGAGAAACTTCGGATCGGAACTCGCTGTGGCGATGACGCGATGATCGCCGGCAAACACGCTCAGCTCGATCGCATCGACCGATTCGATCGCGTCATCAAGCGCGGCCTGGGTTGCTGCATCGGCGGTCGTTTCGATCTGGGTGGCGAGTGTCGCAATCGCCTGTTCGGCGTTGAGCAGGCGCTGATCGACGACTATGCGACCGACCTCAAGACTGTCATCAAGCGCATTCTCGATCGGTACGTTGAACCAGTTGTCAACGGTGGCATCGAGAAAGCGCAGCGCAAATCCGTAGACGACCACAACCGGCG
>JBDTOS010000211.1:0-5199 GCA_039933095.1 Dokdonella sp. | reverse complement strand
GGCCCCGATCTCCGGGTTTCCCCGCACTGCGGCATGCATTTGTTCGCCGATTCAGCGCACAATCGACGCGGTCGCACTCGGCGACAGCTTGAGGGAGGAAATCCATAATGACTGTAACTTCGTTGCTTATTTTCCTTATCGTCGGTGCCGTTGCCGGCTGGCTTGCGGGCCAGATCGTCAAGGGTCACGGCTTCGGTCTGGTCGGCAATATCGTCGTCGGCATCATAGGCGCGTTCATCGCCGGCTGGTTGTTGCCGCAAGTCGGTTTTCCGGTTATCGGCGGACCGATTGTCGGCTCGATCATCTACGCGATGATCGGCGCGATCATCCTGCTGTTCGTGATCGGCTTGTTCAAACGCGCCTGACCGAAGGCACCCGAAAAGGTCCCTGGGGCGGATCGCAAGGTCCGCTCCTTTTTTTTTGCGCGCAGCGAGACAGTAGCTGCCGGAATCTTGATTTTCATGTTGGGTCGGGATTTTCCGGTGGCAGCACTTCACGAAATTCAGGACGCTGCTTCCAACCCGGTATGGGCGGTACATGCCCGGCACGCGGTGCATAAGCCGATGTTTCGACCAACTGCATCCTGTGGACGTAGCGCGGGCAATTCGGAAAGATCGCTTCCGCCTGCACGCGCACGATCATCTGTGCGCCAACGAATTCGCCAAGTAGCGAATCGTCCCGGCTTGCCGTTGCGCGGCCATTGACGCGCAAGCGCTTCGGACTCTCGAAGTCGATGAACAACAGACCGACTCGGGGATTCACGAGCACGTTGCCGAGACTCTTGAACATGCCGTTGCCGTCGTAGTTCGGAAACGCAAGGGTGTGCTCGTCGACCACCCGCACGAATCCGGGCAATCCACCCTTGTACGAGCAATCAGGTTGACCGTCGCGATCGGCCGTCGCGAGAAAAAACAACGGTCGGCTCTCGATGAACGCGCGGTCGTCGTCGGTAAACACATTACGCGCAAGCAACTCGGCCAGGCGATCGGCGAGTTTGCGTGTGGCGAATGCATCCTGGAGTTGCCGCGAGCCGGCGTGATACATCGGAACATCGTTCATACCCACCTCCGCTGGTGTGCCGATCGGGACAACCGCACCGGTCCGTACCGAACTGCTGCGCGTTTCAGGCCTCGGATGCGAAGAAGTTGCTTGGCTCAGAGTGGCCCGGCTGCGTGATCGTGTTTTCAAGACGCATGCCGATTTTTTCCAGCACGCGCATCGATGCATCGTTGTGTGGCGCGGTGATCGCGACGATACGCTTCAGCGCCAACGTTTGGCGACCGTGCGCCATGACCGCGCGCGCCGACTCGACCGCGTAGCCGTTGCCCCAATGGCGTTGCAGGAATGCAAAACCGATATCGACATCATCGAGTGTCTCGCGCTTCAGCAACCCGCAGATGCCGACCGGAATGTCGCCATCTTTTCGCGCTACCAGATACAGACCGAACCCGAATTTGGCGTAACTCGCCATCGGCCCATTGACGATGTAGCGCGTAGCCGACTCAAGATCGCTGACCCCGCGATCACCGATATTGCGTATCCACGCGGGCTCGGTGACCAGCTCGAAAACGAACGCATTGTCGTCCGGCGTCAATTGGCGTAGCGACAGGCGCTCGGTTTCGAGGATATTCGCGGGAATGATCGGATTCGGCTGCATCGGTGGCTCAATAGAGTAACGGGATCAGGCGTCGAGTCCGGCGCATGTAAGCGGCATACGCGGGCCCGAGTGCGCCAAGCAGCGCTTTTTCCTCGATCGCGATGCGCCACAGGAATACCGCCGTCGCCACGCTGACGAGAATCAAGCAGGCCAGCCAATTGCCGAGGCATAGACCATAGCCGAGAAAAACCAGCAACACGCCGGTATACGAAGGGTGGCGAATCGAGCGATACGGACCGCTATCGATCACCGGATGATCGGTGGCAATCGCGACATCCACGGTGAACCAGCGGCCGAGATAGACGATCGCGTACCAGCGCAGCAGCAATCCGGCAGCGAACACGCCGGCGCCAAACGGATACAGCGATTGGGGGATCAGCCAGGGCGCCTGCGGCAGTGCCGATCGAATGAACCAGCACAGTACCAGCGTGGCCAGGATTACCGCCCAGATCAGCGCCAGCGACCCGCGATCGGCTTTCTGGCTGTTACCGCGCGAGCGCTTGAACAGCGAAAGGCCCAGCTCCGACGCGCCGAACACGGCTCCCAGCGTTTCGACTTGAGGAAGAGTCATGCAGCAATCGCCATCTGCCGTTGGATTCGGGCGACGGAATCGTAGCGCGAAATGGCGGTAAGAAACTGGGGTTCGAGTCCAAAACCCTACTTGCATGACATTCTTGTCGGAGGGTTTAGCTAGAGATCGCAAGTACAGGCCCCTATTGCGTTTTCAATTTCCATTCAGCATGATAATCGGCCGCGTCAACGGTGTGCACCATGTTTCGCATCTTGATAGCCAACAGCAAAGGCGGCGCCGGCAAGACCATGCTTACCAGCAATCTTGCCGGATTCTTCGCCCAGAACGGGCGTTGCACCACCTTGGTCGACTGCGATCCGCAGGGATCGTCAGCCAGCTGGTGCGGCATGCGCCCGCCGCATCTGCCGATCGTTCATTGCGTGTCTTCCAGCGATCCCGCCCATGGTCTTGCCTCCGGCTGGGTGCTGCGTCTTCCGGTCGCGACCGAGTACCTGCTCATCGACACACCGGCCGGCTTGCGCTCGCACGAAATGGCGTCGCTGATTCGCCATGCCGACGTGCTCCTGATTCCGATCGTGCCTTCCGCGCTCGATCTGCGCGCGACGCTCGCGTTTCTCGACAAGCTGCGTCGCCTACCGGAAATTCGCAGCGGCAAGGTGCACGTTGCGCTGGTCGCCAATCGCATTCGCGAACGCACGGTCGCTGCGCGCGAACTCGATGCGGTGCTGCAACGATTGACCGAAAACGCGTTGATCGCGGTGCGTGACTCGCAGGCCTACGTGGGTCTGGCCTCGACCGGTTGCAGTCTATTCGACGAGAGCAAACCTGCACAGGATCACATCGCCGACTGGCAGCCGCTGCTCGTCTGGTTGCTGGCCAAGGCGCACGCGCTTGCCGAACGTGCCAGCAACGAACCGGTTGTGCCGCTGCGACCACGGATTGCGAGTCTCGCCCAAGCCTGAGGTTTTCCGTAGATAGCGACTGGAGATTGGACAGTCGCACGTAGTGCGTTCGCGCCGATGTCTACGCGCGATTACACTCAGGCCATCAATATCCGCGCATTCGCGCCATTCGATGGATGCCGCTCCGGCGATTCGTCCGATGTTCCGCTAGGCGCGCATTCCCAAACCGGATTGCGAGGTTCGCATGGCAGAAGTTCATCCCGTCCCCGACGCGTTCGCCGCGGAGTCGCGCATCAGCAAGGCCGACTATCGCAAGCTCTATGCCGAATCGGTGGCCGATCCAGAAACATTCTGGGGCCGCATCGGCAAGCGTCTCGACTGGATCACGCCGTATTCCGAGGTGAAGGATGTCTCGTTTGCGGCGGACGATCTGCATATTCGCTGGTACGCCGACGGCACGTTGAATGTCGCCGCGAACTGCCTTGATCGTCATCTGGCCGAGCGCGGCAACAAGACCGCGATCATCTGGGAAGGTGACGATCCCGACGAATCGCGCCGGATCAGCTACCGCGAGTTGCATGCCGAGGTATGCAAGGCGGCAAATCTGCTGAGCAACCTCGGCGTGCGCAAAGGCGATCGCGTCACGTTGTATCTGCCGATGATTCCCGAAGCCGCCGTGGCGATGCTCGCCTGCGCGCGCATCGGTGCCGTGCATTGCATCGTGTTCGGCGGATTCTCACCAGACTCACTGGCGAGTCGCATCAGCGACAGCAAATCCAGACTCGTCATCACCGCCGACGAGGGTCTGCGTAGCGGCAAGAAAGTACCGCTCAAGGCCAATGTCGATGAAGCGCTGAAGCGCGCCGGCACCTCCAGTGTCGAAACCGTGCTCGTCGTGCGTCGCACCGGTGGCGCGATCGACATGCAGCCGCCACGTGATCGCTGGTGGCACAGCCTGATGGAAGGCCAGTCGGAGTCGCACGAACCAACTGCGGTCGAAGCGGAACATCCGCTGTTCATCCTCTACACCTCGGGTTCAACCGGCGCACCGAAGGGCGTGCTGCACACAACCGGTGGCTATCTGGTGTACGCGAGTTACACGCACGAATGCGTGTTCGATCTGCGCGAGGACGACATCTTCTGGTGTACCGCCGATGTCGGTTGGGTGACCGGCCACAGCTATGTCGTCTACGGACCGCTCGCGAACGGTGCGACCACCGTCATGTTTGAAGGCGTGCCGAACCATCCCGACAACTCGCGTTTCTGGCGCGTCGTCGACAAACACAAAGTCAGTATCTTCTACACCGCCCCAACCGCAATCCGCGCGCTGATGCGCGATGGCGATGAACCGGTCAAGGCCACCTCGCGCGCGACACTGCGTCTGCTTGGCTCGGTCGGCGAGCCGATCAACCCGGAAGCCTGGGAATGGTATTGGCGCGTGGTCGGCGATGGCCGCTGCCCGATCGTCGATACCTGGTGGCAAACCGAAACCGGGGGAATCCTGATCTCGCCACTGCCAGGCGCGACCGATCTGAAACCGGGCTCGGCGACGCTGCCGTTCTTTGGTGTCAAACCTGCAATCGTCGACACCGACGGCAAGCTGCTCGATGGCGCAGTCGAGGGCAATTTGATTCTCACCGACTCCTGGCCCGGTCAGATGCGCACCCTCTATGGCGATCATCAACGCTTCATCGATACCTATTTCAAGAACTATCCCGGCAACTATTTCACCGGCGACGGCGCGCGTCGCGATGCCGATGGTTACTACTGGATCACCGGTCGCGTCGACGACGTCATCAACGTCTCCGGCCATCGCCTCGGCACGGCGGAAGTCGAGAGCGCGCTGGTCGCGCACGCGAGCGTTGCCGAAGCGGCCGTCGTCGGCTGCCCGCACGACATCAAGGGTCAGGGCATTTACGCATATGTCACCTTGAAAGCCGGCGTCGAACCGAGCGACGCACTGCGCAAGGAACTGGTGGCCTGGGTGCGCAAGGAAATCGGCCCGATTGCCACACCCGACTATCTGCAATGGGCGCCGGGACTGCCCAAGACCCGCTCCGGAAAAATCATGCGCCGCATCCTGCGCACGCTTGCCGAGAACCAGCCTG
>JBDTOS010000210.1:0-5238 GCA_039933095.1 Dokdonella sp. | reverse complement strand
TGAAAAAGCCCGACTGAGTCGGGCTTCTTTGTTCATCAATCATTGTGCAGAGTCGCTTGGCTGAGGATCAGGTCACCCGGAACAACACCGGTTCCCATTGTCCACCGGCATTACCGTAGCCGGCGCGGCGGCGGCGGTGCATGCGGTCGATCAGCTCGACGCGGCGCGCTTCGGCCCACTCGACGCGCTGCAAGTATAAATTCGCCGGATCGACGCCCTGCTTGCGCGCTTCGGTCGCACGGAAATCGGAAAAGTCCTCGTACGCCTCAAGCTCATGCTTGAGCTCGCGCTGGCATAACTCGATCATGATCGCGTCGTCGAGGAATCCGAGCACCGGCACGCTGTCGGCGATCAGGTCGTCGGGATCGCAGAAGTAGGCAAGGCAGGACAGCACGCGCTTGCGATCCTCGTCGGGCAGCGCAAAACCGGCGTCCTTGACCAGCATGATCATCTTGTCGAGCATGCCGAGCCGCTCCGCGATATACGCCGGCACGCTGCCCTTGCCCTCGTTGAGCAATTTGCCGGCCGCTTCGATGACGGCCTCCGCCGATTTGTCGCCCATGCGCTTTTGCGCGCGCTGCATGACATCGGTGAAATGCTTCAGATCGCCGTCGCTGAGATCAATCGTGATTGAAATGGACATGGCCGCGCTGCCGTCGGGAGGAAGCTGCTGAGACTAAACAGCCAGCGCGGGCGCGTCAATCAATACAAGTCATGAAGCGGTTCAAAAGAGGTTCAGAGCATGCCTTCGAGGCCGAGGCCGAATGCCGTGATGATGCGCGTGTAGATCGTTTTCAGCGGCAGATCGACGCCCGGGAAGTCGCCGACCGCCTCGTAGCATTGGTAAAAGCCGGGATCTCGCGGCGGCAGCGGCTGACAACCGGGTTTCATCTCGAAACTGGTCGCGTAACGGAATGGCCACAGGTCGAAAATCGGCAGCGCATTGGAAATATCGGCGATCAGGTTGTTGAGCGGCGAGATCACCGCGACCCGCTCGCGGCGGGCAATCACCCAGGAATTTTGCGGCGCGCTGTCGCGCAGGATCGCAGCACGCAGCTGGCCGGCGACAGCGCGATCACGAATGATCACACCGGATTCGGTGTTGTAGTGGTCCGAACGCGGATCGAAATTGTGCGAGCCGATCAAGGCGATCTCGCCGTCGATGACCATCGACTTGGCGTGCAAGCCGATGCGTACGCCGTGTTCATTTAACGGCGCTCTCCCGTAGCGTCGATAGCGACCTCCAGAGCTGCCTCCGGAAAGCTCCTCGTAGTGCGCAATCATCGCCTCGGCATCGCCCGGAAACGGCTTGAACTCATGGATTTCCAGTCCGAGCCGGCGCAAGTAGAACTTCTTGTGCTTGTACGAGCGCGCATAGACGAAAAACGCGTCGGTTGCGGCGAGTGAATTGGTCGATACCTGCACACGGACCGGTGGCGAGCGCCGGTGCAGACCGCGCAGGATGTCTTCGGCTTGTTCGCTGAATACCAGATACGGCGTCTGCAGTAGCACTTGCGTCCGCGCGCTCCGCAGCAGTCTGGAGATACGCTCGGTCAGCTCCTTCGGCGATGCCTGATCGGGATCGTCCTGCTTGTCCGGCGGATCGGAGAAGTAGTCGACCGAACCGACCTTGAATGCACCCTCGACAAACAGCGACGCGATGGTCGCCGGTTCGATCGCGCGTTCCCGCAACGCCTCGATACGCGCCATCTGCACCGATTCGGGGGGCGCTATCGGTTCGCCGTCGCCAGTGCTAGCCACGATGCGGCGATTGACATCATTCAAACGCGTCAGCGGTACCGCGCGTTTGTAGTTCCAGAAACGTTCGAACGAGCGCTGCATTTCGGCACCTGTCGCCGATCCGACGACCAGCACTTCGCGATCGCGATAGTCGAACTCCTCGTCCCAGTCGAAGTAGCGGTTCTGGTAGTTGCGCCCGCCGGCAATGCCGATCTCGCCGTCGATCAGCATCAATTTGTTGTGCATGCGCTGATTGAAACGCGAAAAACAGCACAGGATGCTCGCCGCGAAATCGAGCGGCGGCGTGCGTGCATCGTGAAACGTCGGATTGAAGAGTTTTACCTCGAAGTTGGCGTGGGCGACGGCAAGTTTCGCGAGCCAATCGACGTTGCTGATGAAAAACAATTGGTCGGCTAGCACGCGCACGTGAACACCGCGCCGCGCCGCTGCGAGCAACTCATCCAGAATCAACCAACCGGCATCGTCCTCGGCCCAGATATAGGTCTGAATATCGATCGACTCGCGCGCCGCGCGGATCAGATGCACACGGGCGAGCAGGGCGTCTTCGCCCTGTTCGAGCAGATCGACATACTGCACCGGTTGATCGGCACGACTTTGCGCACGCGCCGCTGCCGCGAGCTGCTGCAATGGCGAAGCAATCGCGCAATGATCGCTGCGCTCGCAGGTGAGCGCGTGCGAGCGCTGCGCAACGACGAGCGCATCGGCCTGACGCGCAAGCTGCCGATTGAAACCGCAGCCGCCAAGCATCAGCAACGCGATGCCGATCGCGATACAAGGCATGGGAGTGCACCGCGGCGTCCAGACAGCTCCTGCCGCCTTCACCATCCGCATGCTCATCGATCGAGACGCGTTGCCGCCGCGACCGCGTACATCGAAAAACGCAGACGCACCTTGTCGGACAACAGGGCCCGCTTGGAACGCATACCGAATGCGCTGCGGTGAATGAATCCCTCGGCTTCGACGGCGCAGCCGTAGGCAGGCGTATCACACAGCGCGGGCAGCAAGGTAAAACGAATCGGTTTCGCGATACCGCGCACGGTCAAGGTGCCGGCCAGATCGCCGCCGCGCTCCAATCGTTGCAGCGGAAACGGATCAGACACAAAGCGAATCTGCGGGTAGCGATCGACATCGAAGAATTCCGCCGAGCGTACCCAATCTTCGCGCTTGGGATCATCCATCTGCACGGTCGCGGCATCGACGCGCACATCGACAGCGGCACGGTTGTGAAAACGGTCCACGTTGACCAGACCCTCGACCTTGTCGAAGCGACCTTCGACCTCGAACATCCACATCACCCGCACGCCGAACTCGGCAGACGAACGATCCGAATCGAGATACACGATACTGGCGGCCGCGGTTGCGGCCAGTGACCACCACACAAAACCCGTGGCCAGACCGAGCAGGCAAACACGAGTGCAGTGCAGGACGGTCATGGCCGGGATTTACGCCATTCGGCGATCGAACACAGCCAGTGCAACCGATCCGACGATCAGGGCCACCAGAACTGACGCACTTCTGCCGCACCCGGTTCAAGCTGGGCCGAACGCGGTAGCCGCAACCAGACCACAGCTGCCGTCGGCATACCGCGACCGTTGTCGGATGCACCATCGGTCAGCAGGGCGACGAGGCTTTCCATACCGGGGTTGTGTCCGATCAGGAGCGTGCAGTCGGCATCCTTGTCGGCTGCAATGACGTCGACAAGATCGCCCGGCGTTGCCTCGTAAATACGCTCGTCTTCCTCGGCTTCAGCGAAGCCGGCAATTGCCCGCACATGCGCATACGTCTCGCGCGCGCGCACCGCGGGCGAGCAGACAATACGATCCGGTTTCAGCCCTTGCGACTTTATCCACGCCCCCGCAGTGTCGGCCTCGGTCCTGCCGCGTGCAGTCAACGCGCGCTCGGCGTCGACCTGCCCGCGACTGCCGGGTTCGGCATGAGCATGACGCAGCAAAATGATGTCACGGGATGGCATGGCGGCTCCTCGAACTTGGTGATGCGGCAATGTCGATAATGCCCCAAGCCGCAGGCCATCCGTCAACTTTGTTTAATGGCGACTCCATTCAACCTAGATTCCGAACAGCATAAACCGGCACTGCCCCATCAACTTTTCTTCAACCAGCGCAATAGCCGATACCAGTCCGCTTGATGCGAGCGTACCTGCTCGGAGTGGTAGTCGAAGATGCTCTTGCCGAGGCTGGCCATCAGCACGTAGGCCTGGGTGTCGCGCAGTTGCGCGACCAGCGGAAACGGCAGGCGCTTCATGTCGTCGGCGGCCTGCTGCGAGGCATTGGTCCACGGTTTCATGCGATTGGCGACCAGGCCGACCGGGAGTTTGCCTTTCTTGACGCGCGGCAACTGCGCAAGCTCTTCGAGGAATGGAGTTGTCGCCTCGAGATCGAACGCCGACGGCAAAACGGGTACGACAATCGCATCGATATCGTCGATGATGTCGGCGATCTCGCTCACCCGCACGCCGGCTGCGGAATCGACGATTACGCGCTTGGCATCGACCGGAATGCGCTGCGGCCAGCCGCGCCGCGTGCCATCGACCGGCAGGATCGCACTCTCACTGCCGACGCGCTTCGCGCACCAGCGCCGACTCGACCCCTGACGATCCGCATCGACGATCACGGTTGCCTTGTCGTCAAGCGCATAGTGCGCCGCCAGATTGGTCGCAATCGTCGACTTGCCGCAACCACCTTTGGAACTTGCCACCAGAACCCTGAGCATCAGCGTCTCCTGCCGAGAACGAAGTTGGCGCAGATTACAACGTCATCGCTCGATCAGCGACTGAAAGCGTTCGGCCTCAATATCCAGCCGCTTGCCCATCCTTGCGGCCTTCCGAGGCGCCAATGTATGTCTTGTTCTTTTCGTCCCAGCCGATCGCCTGATAGCCGCCATAGGGGCCATTGGCGAATTGCACTGTGTGTCCCATGCGCATCAGGCCGCGTACGGTGTCGTAGGAATAACCGGATTCGAGATCGACCACGCCGCCGTCGCTCATCGGTGTCGCCTGGCCTTCGGGCGAAGTCGAGCCTTCGTGCTGGATGCGTGGCGCGTCGCCGGCTTCCTGTAGGTTCATGCCGTAGTCGATCAGGTTCATGACGATTTCGGCGTGGCCTTGCGGCTGCATGTCCCCGCCCATCACGCCGAAGCTCAGCCACGGTTTGCCGTCCTTGGTGATGAAGGCCGGAATGATCGTGTGGAACGGTCGTTTGCCGGGCGCAAACGTGTTGGCGTGGCCCTCCTTGAGTACGAACATCTCGCCGCGATCCTGCAGGATGAAGCCGAGCCCGGGCGGCGACATGCCT
Organism: Dokdonella sp.; assembly: GCA_039933095.1. Lineage (GTDB taxonomy): Bacteria > Pseudomonadota > Gammaproteobacteria > Xanthomonadales > Rhodanobacteraceae > Dokdonella. The sequence continues at coordinate 166 of JBDTOS010000210.1, read as the reverse complement.
GAGCCCATGCCGCGATAGTTCGACTGGATCAGCGACACCATATTGCCCTGTGCATCGGCGGTGGTCAGGTAGATCGTGTCGCCGTTGAGTTTGAAATCGCCGGGCGCGGCCTCGCGCATCGCCTTGTCCGGCGAAATGAGTTTGCGCCGTTCGGCTGCGTACTGCT
>JBDTOS010000209.1:0-5270 GCA_039933095.1 Dokdonella sp. | reverse complement strand
GACTGGCCGTCTGCGCAAGCTGCGCGCGCCGATATGAGAGCCTTCTGGACATCACACCGTCATTCAATTCAATACGCTGGGGCCGGTCTGTCTGCCCGCAGATCCGCGTTGCGCCGGCTAGACAGACGGCCAGTCTGTCGTCGCCGACGCGCCGTTGGTGTCACTCAAACCGGCGGGCAGACAGGCCGGTGACGCCTGTGTGGAATAGATCAAAGCATCCCTAACTGCGATCAGCGTGGAGGAGCTGATCGCAGTTTGCTCAGGCGCGCGGGCAGGTGTCGGTTAGCGAGGCTTTGAGTTTGGCTATCTCGTCTGTCGTTGCCGGTTTCGAGGGCGGGCCGCCGCCGTCGAACAATACTTGCCAGACACCGTCGCTGCCTTTTTTCCAGACCGAGCTGAAGTTGCCGGTGCGGAACGTGTGCGGGTCGCTGCTGAAGTCCTCGATCCAGAATGGACCGCGCGACAGCGCAATACTTGGATCACCTGCCGCGATCAGCACGACGCGTGGGTGCCAGCGCAGCGCCAGGGTCTTGCCCTCGACGATCTCCTTCCAATCTTCGGCAATCGCTGCGCGACCGCGCGTGGCAACCGGACCGCCGATGAAAACGGCATCGCTATTCCAGAACTGCGCGAAAGCGGCGGCATCGTGATTCTCCGCCGAGCGCGCGAATGCCGCCTCGCGATTCCAGACATCGCATTCGGCTGCGCTCATGCGGATCGGTGGCGGCTCGGGTTTCGCGGGAGCGGGCAACGCGCTCGCGGCGGGTGCGGGCGTGGTGGCCTGCGGTTCGGCGGCAGCGGCGGTTGACACCGCAAGTAGTCCAGCAAACACAAGCGCGCATCGGATCATGAGGGGATTCCCTGTTGTGAAGGCGGCAGGGTGACGGATGACGGTGCCGTTTGCACGTGCCGAAAGGCAAACGCGCAATTGCTGCAACAACCTCGTCTGGTGGATGCCACGCGTCAGCGTAGCATTGACGACGAATCAAGATGCTGATGCGTTACGGACTTCATCATGCGAATTGGCCTTCTCTGCATCACCTGCGTCTTCGCGCTGTTTGGCGTGGCTCGGGCGCTTGCGGCGGCTGATGGCGATCTCGATCCCGGATTCGGTAGCAACGGCCAGGTCACGATTGTCCGTCCGCAAAATCAGACCTCGTCGTCAATAACCGGCGACGTGGGTGCATTGGCCGACGGGCGCTTTCTATGGGCGCAGGCGACTGGCGATTTTTCGGTCTTTGTCGGCCGCGGATTGGCGGACGGCAGCGCCGACACGAATTTCGGCGGCGACCATTCCGGCCGTGTAACCCTGACCGGCTGCGCACGAAACGCCAACACGCGATTGATCGGATACAACGATGGCAGCGCGGTCGTCTGGGCCGGCGCATGTCTGCTGCGAGTCGACGCGAACGGTAGCGTCGATGCCAGCTTCGGCACGGGCGCGCAACCGCCGAGCAGCTTTGTCGCCGCCGGATTGCTCGCCAGTCATTCCGGCGGATTTGTGCTGGCTGGCATGCTTGGATCGCAATGGCAGGTCTATCGATTCGCTGCCAATGGAACGCTGGACGCCAGCTTCGGCAGCAGCGGCGGCGTAAGCGTGACGATCCCGTCGACCAATAATCTTCTCACCCTGGAAGCACTGGCCCTGCGCGATGACGACCGTATCGTTCTCGCCGGGTCGCGCGGCAATACGCACGGGCCGAATCTGGTGGTCGCGCAACTCAGCAGCGCAGGCGCGCCGGATCCGGCCTGGAATACAACGGGCATCGTCGATATCGAAGCCCCAAGCGGTTATCAGACCTTGTACGCATCCGCGCTGCGGATCGATCGCGACGGCAGCGTGATTGTCGGTGGACGCGGCAGCAATGGATCGGTTGCCTGCTGCTTGATGTTGACGCGGCTCGACGCGAGCGGGCAGGTTATGCCGGCATTCGGCCTGCGCATTTTTCCGCTCGCGGGCGTGCTTGGCATGTATTCGTTCTTCGAGAACCGCGATGCGCTGGCAGTGCTGCCGCATGGTCGCATCCTGTTCGTGACGACGACCTTCCCCAGTGCCGTTCCGCAAAGCGCACACCGCACCCAGTTCACCCTGGTCCGCACGCTTGCCGATGGCAACCTGGATAACACTTTCGGCAATAACGGCTGGCGCGGTTTCACGATTGCCGATCCAAGCGCCAGCGGTCAGGCCGGCGATTACGTGCAGGCTCATGCGCTTGCCTACGCGAACGGCTCGGCACTGCTGTTCGGGCGAACGTTCTTCGAGGACAACAGCAACGGACTCGATTACGTGACGTTGGCGCGAGCGCGCTTCGACGATCTTTTCGCCGACGGCATCGGCGACTAAGGTGACGTGCCAACCCCGGCTTGTTTATGCTGGGGAATGTCAACGACCCCGATATCCGTTCCCCGCACCGTATCTGCTGATCCAATAGTCGGCGCGCGATACTGGCTTGGCGACGATTGGCCCGAGCGCGCCTTTGTGACGGCCGCCTGGACGCTGACTGTGGCCATGATGTTTCTGTATGTGGCGTGGTATGGCCGCAACATGCCGTACTGGGAAGATTGGGGGCTGGTGCCGGTGCTTACCGGCGCACAACCTTTTTCGCTGGACTGGCTGACCCAGCAAGTGCTCGAGCACCGATTTGTCCTGTCGCGCGCCATGCTCTATCCGATCTGGTGGCTGAGCGGCGGTGATTTTCGCGGCGCAATGTTCGTCAACGCTGCCTTGCTTGCCGCTGTCGCGTGGATGTGCGTGCAGACAGCGCGCAAGTTGCGCGGTCGCGCCAGCTATTTCGACGCTTTTTTTCCGATGGCGCTGCTCAATCTGGGCCACCACGAGAGCCTGATTTTTTTTGTGCAGTTGTATTTTGTTCTGCCGGTCGTGCTGTTTCTGGTCGCCGTGGCGATCATCGCTCGCGACAGCTGGATGAGATCGGGTCGCATCGCAACATGCCTGGGACTTTGCATCGCTGCGCTGCCGCTCAATGGTGGGATTGGCATGATGCTGGCGCCGCCGCTTCTGGTCTGGGCGCTGGTGGCGGCGTGGGTCCGGCGTCGCGAGCGCGCCGCATCCATTCCGCTGGCGCTGGCCGCCTTGCTTGCGCTCATCGAGATTGGGCTCTATTTCGTCAACTACCACGCTCCAGCGATCGGTACGCAGGCGCGCAGCGTGCTCGCGATATCCCGCGCGGCGCTTGAAGTGGTCAGCGTCACCTTCGGTCCGGCCGCAGCGGCGGCATTTCCATTGAGCGGGCTGTTCACGGCTGCTTTGCTGCTGACAGGGAGCTTGTTTCTGACAGCAACCGTATTGCGCAATCGGTTTGAGCGCATTCGCGCGCTTGGCTTGCTGATGGCCCTGGCGGGAATCGCACTGGTTGTCCTCGGGATCGGGTTCGGACGCAGCGTGCTGGGTGCGCAAGCTGGATTCTCCGGCCGTTATGCCCTGCTCGTGGTGCCAGGGTTGATCGTGGTTTTTCTTGCCAGCGTGCGCTATCTCGATACAACATTCGGTCGTCTGCTACCGGTGCTGCTGTTTTCCGCCGCCTGCGCGATGCTCGGGCTCAACGCCCACAGCGCCCTCGACTACGCCGCCTATCGCGACAAGATTGCCGATGGTGTTGCAAACGCAATCCGCAGTGGCGCATCGCCCGCAGCGGTGGCGCGCGAATACGCCGGAACGGTCACATCGAACACTGATCCCAATGTCGTCCCGGCGCTGCGCTCGCTGCAACGAATGAACTGGGGGCCCTACCGAAGCGATGCGTCCGCGACATCGGCAAATTGGGTGAACTGCCGCGAAACCGACTTGCCGTTGCATATCAGCGATTCGCATGAAATGAACTTCGACGGCAAGTGGACCACGGCGACAGGCAACGATCCATCAATGGTCCTCGACTTGCCGACGTCGCTGTCCGTGTGCGGCGTGCGCATCCGCTACGAAATAGCCAACGACGACCAATCCTCGGCAACGATGCAGGTATTCTGGGGCGACACGACAACGTCGAAATATTTCAGCGGGATAACTCGCAATCACATGTTTTCGGTCTCGCCCGGCATGCACGAGACGACAATCTGGATCTACGACACGATCGACCGGCTTCGCATCGATCCCGACACACGACCTTGTCGATTCAAGCTCGATTCGGTCACCTTGCTCGGTGGAGGCTGACAGTGGGCGGCAAGAGCGACAGTTCGATTTCGGTGCTGATACTCGCGCGCAACGAGGCAGCCAACCTGCAAACCCTGCTGCCGGAAATCCGCGACGTGCTAGTGCGGTCCGGTCGCAAGTTCGAGATCGTGGTCATCGATGGGCAATCGCAGGACGGCACCGCGCGGGTCGCCGAGCTGCATGGTGCGCGGGTATTGAGCCAGCGACATCCCGGCTACGCGAATGCGCTGCGTCAGGGGATTGCGACCTGCGCGGGCGACTTCGTCGTTGCCTTGGATGCGGACTATTCGCACCGCCCGGATTTTGTCGAGTCCTTGTTGCTCGCCAGCGCCGATGCCGACATCGTCGTCGCGTCGCGTTATGTAGCCGGCGGCAGCGCCGACATGTCGGTGGATCGGCGCGCGCTGAGTGTGATCATCAACCGCGTCTTCGGTTTCCTGCTCAGGGTGCCAATCCGGGACATGACGAGCGGATTCCGGGTCTACCGGCGCGCCGCTTTGCAGTCGCTGGAACCGCGTGGCGAGCATTTCGATGCGTTGCCGGAATTGCTGGCGCTGGCGCACTTCGCGGGGCGACTCATACGCGAGATCCCGTTTCACTACCATCCGCGCGAGGCGGGTTTGTCGAAGGCCAATGCGCTGAAGTTTGCGCCGGCATACCTGCGCACGCTGCTGCGATGCTGGCGCATGAAAAAGTCCCGGCGCGAAAACGGTTGACCGATAGGGACGGGGCGATCCCGCGGTGCGTCTTCTTACACCGCGTTCGCCCGGACGCACTCGGCAGCGCGGCAATGTTACGATAAGCCCTTCACGCCGGTGGCCCCGAGTCGGATGTGCAGATTGCGACCGCGTCAGGGGACGGTCGACCTTCACCCAACAAGAGTTTGCCCGATGACTGATCATCCTCTCGCGGCGTTCATCCGCTTGCGGCCACACAACCGTCGCACCTCGCGCAGCGGGAACGTGCCGACCATTGCGAGCGCTGCATGATCGAGTTCGGCCACTCCAGCCACGTCGGCCTGCGCCGCGAGCACAATGAAGATACCTATTACGCCGACGCCGATCTTGGCTTGTGGCTGGTCGCCGACGGCATGGGCGGGCAC